>NZ_JBEZZB010000004.1:84697-133215 GCF_040638955.1 Actinoplanes sp. NPDC024001 | reverse complement strand
TGCCGGCGGGGGCTGCCCGCGTGCGGGGTCAACCAGTGGGGGCGCCACCGGGCCGGGGCCCGGGTCCGGTTCCGGCGCCCCGCGCCGCGGGCCGCGGCGGCTGACCGGCCGGACGCCGCCGCGGACGTCGAAGGGCCGGCGCTGCTGCGCGCCGAGGTCGCCGCACAGCGCCGGCAGGTACGCCACGCGATCCGCTGGCTGGACGGCGGCGAGCGCACCGTGTTCGCGCTGTGGTGGCTGGAACTGATCGGCGAGCTGAACCGCACCGACCTGGCCGCCGGCCTCGGCATCAATGTCGCTCACGCCGGCGTACGGGTCCAGCGCATGCGCGAACGCCTGGAGGCCGGCCGCCGGGTCGTCGCCGCGCTCGAGACGATGCCCGCGTGCGCCGCCCTCGACCAGGTGACCGCCCGGTGGGACGGCACCCCCGGCCCGTACTGGCGCAAGCGGATCGAACGCCACGTCCGTACCTGTCCGGTCTGCGCACGTGCCGGCGGCGACCTGGTGCCGGCCGAACCGCTGCTCGCCGGCATCGCGCTGCTGCCCGTGCCCCTCACGCTCGCCGGCGCCCTGCTCGCCAAGAGCCTGGCCGCCGGTCCACCGGCGGCCGTGGCCGGCGGCGCCACCTGGCTCGCCCGGCTGACGCAGGCCGCGACCGTGCATCCGGTGGCCGCCGCGATCAGCGCGGGCGTTCTCGCCGTGGGCATCGCCGTGCCCACGACGTGGACGGCCGCCCCCGCCGAGTACCGCGCCGCCGTGGGGCTCCTGCCGCGCCCCGGCCCGGTGCCGCCGCAGCCCGATCCGGCGAGCCAGCTGCCGAAGGGCAAGCTCTCGCTGGAGTCCGCCGCCGAGGCCGGCCGGTTCGTCGCCGTGGCCCAGGGCCGGGGCGTGCTCGTTCCGGTCAGCCCGGCGAGCGACGCCGCGGCCCGGCAGCGGGCCACGCTGGAGGCGGTCACCGGTCTGGGCGACGCCGCCTGCTTCTCCCTGGTCGACGCCGACGGCCGCTATCTGCGGCATTCCTCGTTCCAGCTGCGGTCGAGCCCGGACGAGGGCACCGTCCTGTTCCGCCGGGACGCGACCTTCTGCGCGCGAGCCGGCTTCCGGCAGGACTCGATCTCGCTGGAGTCGGTGAACTTCCCCGGCTTCTTCCTGCGCTCGGTCGACGGTCAGCTGTGGATCGACCAGTTCGACGGCAGCGACGCGTTCCGGGCGGAGAGCTCGTTCGTCGTGCGCGCCCCGCTCGCCTGAGAACCGCGCCCCGCTCGCCTGAGAACCTAGGGCAGGCGCAGGCGGGCCTGGACCGGCAGGTGGTCGCTCGGGTACTGGGAGCCGCGACGATAGGTGTTCATCAGCGCGCCGACCGCGGTGACGCCCGGCGTGGTGAGGATCCAGTCGATGCGCTTGCCGTCGGGTGTCGGGGACTGGTAGCCGTGGTTGGTCCCGTACGCCGGTCCGCGCCGCGCCGCGGAGGTCCAGGTGTCGCGCAGGCCGGCCCGGTCCACCAGCGCGCGGTAGATCTGGCTGCTGTCCGATGCCGGGCTGTTGAAGTCGCCGGTCAGCACGACCGGCAACCGGTCGAAGGTGGCGAGCCGCTGCACGATGAGCCGGGTCGCGTTGCGGCGGGCCGGCTCGCTGACGTTGTCCAGGTGGGTGTTGACGGCGTAGAACTCGCGGCCGGTCGCCAGATCGGTGAAGAGCGCCCAGGTGACCATGCGGACGCTGTAGGCGCCCCAGCTGATGGATCCCGGGACCTGCGGCGTCTCGGAGAGCCAGAAGTTCCCCGACGTGCGCGGGCGCAGCCGGGCCGTGTCGTAGAAGATCGCCATGTGCTCGCTGAGGGAGCCACCGGCGCGGCCCAGGCCGAGGTAGTCGTAGTTCTCGCCGAGGTCGCTCTCGATGTCGCGGAGCTGGCCGGCGAGTCCCTCCTGGGTGCCGATCAGGTGGGGCCGTTCGGCGGTCAGCAGGTCACGCATGGCCGGGCGCCGCTGTGCCCACGAGTGCGGCGTGATGCTGGCGGCGAACCGGAGGTTGAAGGTCATGACGTCGAGGTCGGCGGGCGTGGCCGGGCCGGCGAGCGTCTCCATCGCGGGGAGTTGCGGATCGCTGGTCAGCACGTGCCGGACGGGCTCGCGGCCGGTCTGCTGGAGACAGACGGCGGTGAGCGCCGCCACGATCAGCAGCCGCACGCTGCGCTTCGGCATGGTCCGACGATAGCCAGCAGCGCTCAGCCGAGCTGCTGCGCGATCCGTTCCAGGCCGCTTTTGATCAGCTTGCCGTACTCGTCGTCGCCGAGTGCGCCGATCCCGGCCCGCGCCTGCTCGAGGTGTTCGCGGGCACGGCCGGGGTCGCCGAGCCGGTGGTAGCAGTCCGCCAGGTTGAGGTGCAACGACGGGTACAGCCCGGCCACCGGCAGCGTCACCCCGGCCTCGGCGACCCCGCTGTCGGTGAGCCGGTCGGCCGCCGCCAGCGCACGCTGGTCCCAGAGCAGCTCCTGACGGACGTCGTCCTGCACGTCGGCCATCGTGTGGGCGAGGACGCAGACGTGCAGCGGGTCGCCCTGCTCGCCGCCGATCTCGTCCCAGAGCCCGGTGAGCTGGTCGCGGGCCGCGTCGGGCTGCCCGCGATGATGATGCAGCTCCGCGGCCTGACCGATGCGGACCAGCACGGCGTCGGTGATCATCGCTGGTCTCCTCCGGACGGCATGAGGTACAGCGTCGTGAACACTGCCACGCCGACCACCGCCGCGGCGATCAGCTGGGTGGTGCTGTAGTCGGCACCCGCACCCACCATGGTCAGGTAGACGGCGACCGCGATCGCGCCACCGACGTGACTGGTCGACTCGAACAGCGCGGAGGCCATCCCCCGATCCTCCGGGGCGGCGTCGCCGATGCACTCCCGGGTGAGCCCCACGTAGATCGGGCCCGCGCTCAGCCCCCAGGCGATCAGGAAGACCACCAGCAGCGGCAGCGAGCTGCGGCCGCTCACGGCCACCAGGGCCAGGGCGATCGCGCAGAGCGCCAGCGCCGCGGCGACCATCCGCCGGGAGCCGTAACGCCGCGCCAGCCGGGCGGCCGGTGCGGCACTGATGATGGCGGCGAGCAGCACCGGGGCCAGCACGATACCGGCCTGCGCCGCGGACAGCCCGTGCGCGTCCTGCAGCTGGAGGCTGCCGACGACCACGACGGCGGCGTAGGCGGCCGAGTGCGCGCCGAATGCCAGGCAGCTCGCCACCAGCCGGCGCGACCGGACCACGGCCGGTTTGATCAGCGGGTGCGCGACGCGGCTCTCCCACCGGGTCAGCGCCGCCAGCATCAGCAGGCCCACGACGACGGGCAGGAGCGCGACCGGCCGCCACCCGTGTTCGCCGATCTGGCTGGCGCCGTGGATGAGCGCGAGCAAACCACCGGTGACCAGCACGGCGCCGGTGACGTCGAGCGGTTCCCGCCGGCCGCTGCGCGGCTCGTCGGCCGGCAGCCACAGCAGCGCGGTCAGCACGGCCAGCACGGCGACCGGCACCACGATCAGAAACAGCCAACGCCAGCCCAGGTACGACGTGATGAGGCCACCGCAGACGGCGCCGGCCATCCCCGCCGTGTTCGCCGCGACCGCCACCACCGCGAAGACCCGGCTGCGCCACGGCTCCTCGGGGAAGAGCGTGGCCGCCGACGCCAGCATCGCCGGGATCGCGAAGGCGGCGCCGACGCCCTGCAGCACCCGCCCGGCGAGCAGCACCGCGAAGGTCTGCGCCACCCCGGACAGCAGCAGGCCCACCGCGGTCAGCGCGATGCTCGCGACGATCACCCGGCGGCGGCCCCAGACGTCACAGACCCGGCCGCCGAGAACCAGGAAGCCGCCGATGCTCAGCGAGTAGAGCGTGACCACCCACTGCAGCCGGCCGGCCGGGACGGCGAACTCGGCGCCGATGCGCGGCAGGGCGGTGGCGACGGCGAGGCTGTCGAACAGCACCAGGAACATGGCGCCGGCGAGCACCAGAGCGGTGGGCCAGCCGGGCGCCGCCCGCCGCGTCGCGGGGGTGATCGACTGCGGTCGCATCGGTCCGTCCTCCGTGATTCGCGGGGTGTCGTTTACCCACCTCTGCGCAGAGCACCAGGCCGACACTTCCCGCTCGGAGGCGGACCCAAACCGGTCAGCCGGCCCGGCGCACGAACGTCATGACCCAGTTCACCGGATCCCAGGTCGCGCCGTCGTCGTAGGAGAAGTCCTGCTCCCACCGCGCCGAGGTCGGTGTGATCATCGACCACCGGTAGCGGACCAGAGCCGGCCGGCCGCCGATCGTGTCCGGGCCGAGGAAGACGCCGACGCCGTCCCGGAACCGGCCCTCGACCGGTGGATCGAGCCGGCCGGGACGGGTGGTCGAGCTCCACCAGATGCGCCACAGATCCGCTTCCGGGTCGTACAGCCGCAGTGACATGCCCTCCATCGGCAGGCCGTCCGGCAGCGTGGCCGAGAGGGTGTCGACGTTGCCGATGCCGCCGAGCACCGGCCGGGCCTCGCAGGTGCTGTCGAACTCGCGCCACTCGGTGCACTCCGGGTCGAGCACGTCGGCGATCCTGCGGTGGCGCACCGTCCACTGGCCGAAGAGGAAGTCGAAGTCGCCGCGGCCGTCGAGGGCCTGCGAGGCAGTGGTCTGCTGGGTCATGCGGCGACGCTAACGCCGGGGTGTGTCAGAAGCTGTCAGGGTTGCCGGGCATGATCGCCGCATGACTGCCGGTCGCCTTCTGTCCATGGTGCTGTTGCTGCAGACCCGGGGCCGGCTCTCCGCCGGGCAACTCGCCGGCGAGCTCGGCGTCTCCGTCCGCACCGCCTACCGCGACCTCGCCCGGCTCCAGGCGGCCGGCGTGCCGGTGTACGCCGAGACCGGCCAGCACGGCGGATATCAGCTGGTGGAGGGCTATCGGACCCGGCTCACCGGGCTGAGCGGCAGCGAGGCGCGGGCCCTGTTCCTCGCCGGGCTCCCGGCCACCGCCGCGGACCTCGGCCTGGCCGAAGAGGTCGCTGCCGCCCGCCTCAAGCTGCTCGCGGCCCTGCCGGACGACCTGCGCGACGAGGCCGCCCGTACGTCTGCGGTCTTTCATCTGGACGCGCCCGGCTGGTACCGGGAGCCGGAGGCGCAGCCGTTCCTGATCCTTCTCATGGACGCCGTCGTCGCGCAGCGGGCCGTCGACGTCTGCTATCTGCGCTGGCGGGCGCCGCAGGAGGTCCGGCGACGCCTCCATCCGTACGGTCTGGTGCTGAAGTCAGGGGTCTGGTATCTGGTGGCCGGCGCCGCCGGCGACGGCGATCGCGGGCCGGCCACCTATCGGGTGGCCCAGTTGCGGCAGGTCGTCCTGACGACCACCGGTTTCCAGCGCCCGGCCGGCTTCGCGCTGGAGGCGCACTGGTCGGCGTATCTGGCGGACTTCGAGGCTCGCCGGTTCACCGGCACGGCGACCATCCGGATCTCACCGCGGGGCCGGGCCCGGCTGGCGGACCTGGCCGAGCCGGCGATCGTCCGAGCGGTGGAGCGGACCGCGGGCGAGCCCGGCGCCGACGGCTGGGTCGACGCCACCATTCCGGTCGAGAGTGTCCAGCACACGTGTCAGGAGATGCTGCGGCTCGGCGCGGACGTCGAGGTGCTCGCACCGGCGCCGCTGCGGCAGGCGATGGCCGCGACGGTGCGTGACCTGGCGATCCGGTACGCCGTCGCCTGACGGGGCGGCCGGCCGATCTCCACAGTGCCGTTCCTCCGGCCGGGGTGTTTCGCCGTGGCGGGCCTGGGCACACAGCGCGGGAAACAAGGAGGTGAATGCCGTGACGGCAAGCGCATCGCCCGGTGGCGAGTCCACCGGTGCGTCGACAGCGGAACTGGTGAGCCAGGCGGCCGCCCAGATCTCCACGCTGGTCCGGGACGAACTGACCCTGGCGAAGCTCGAACTGACCGAGAAGGGCAAGCGCGCCGGCGTCGGCGGTGGCCTGTTCGGCGCAGCCGCCGCCCTTGCGCTCTACGGCGTGGGCCTGCTGCTGACTCTCGCCGTGGTGGCACTCGACCTGGTCTGGCCGTTGTGGGTGGCCGTGCTGGTCGTGATGGTCGTGGTCTTCGCCGCGGCCGGGATCGCCGCGCTGCTCGGCCGGACGAAGTTGAAGGCGGCGGCGCCCCCGCTGCCGCGTGACGCGATCGCCGGTGTGGAAGCCGACGTGAACACCATCAAGACCGCAGCCCGGGAAGGACGTCGCTGATGAGTACTTCGGACACCCCCGCCGATCCGGAGCAGTTGCGCTCCGAGATCGAGCAGACCCGCGCCGAGCTGGGCAGCACGGTGGAGGCGCTGGCGGCGAAGACCGACGTCAAGGCCCGTGCCAAAGAGGCCGCGGCGGACGCGAAGATCCGCGCCAAGGTGGCGGCGGCCGACGCGAAGGATCGCGCGAAGGAGGCCGTGAGCGACGCGAAGGTCCGTACGAAAGAAGCCGCGGTGGATGTCAAGGACCGCACCCGGCAGACCGTGGCCGAGGTCCGTGAGGACCCGCGCCGCGCGGTGCCGCCGGCCCTGATCGGCGCGATCGCGCTGGCCATCCTCGTCACCGTGATCGTGGTGCGCCGCAGACGAGCCTGACAGCACGGGGAACGCCGGTGCGGCGGAACCGGACGCCGCCGCACCGGCCCATCGTCACGACCGTTGTGCTGCCGGCACGGCCGCCGGCATCGGCGCCGCGCCGCGCCGGCGGGCGATCAGCGCGTCGACCGACCACGGCCCGGCGCCGATCACCGCGATGGCCAGGAAGGCCCAGGCGTAGAGGGCCGGGGTGACGCCGCCGTTCTCGATCGGCATCAGCCCCTGCGGCTGGTGCACGACGAAGTAGGCGTAGGCCATCGATCCGGAGGCGAGGATCGCGGCCGGCCGGGTGGCGAGCCCGGCCAGCACCAGGGCGCCGCAGACCAGCTGGATCATCCCGGCGTACCAGTTCGGCCAGGTGCCGGGGTCGATCGCCTGGCCGGATCCGCGGTTGCCGCCGAGGACGCCGAAGACCGTGGCCAGCCCGTGGCAGAAGAAGAGCAGGCCCACCACGATCCGGAACAACGACCAGACCGGCTCAGCGAGGCGCGGAGTAGTCATGGGGTCTCCTTGGGGAAGGGGAACGGGGATGACCGCAGATTACGAAGCGTCACACCGATTTCACAATGACGTTCGTCAATGTGCAGCTAAAGCTGTGGGAGCGCTCCCAGGATGCGGGAAAGGGCGTCATTCCGCTCGGTAGGTGGCCCGGTCGACATCGGCGTAACCGCCCTCGGCACCCAGATCCTGCACCCAGAGACCGACGAAGGCGCCGGTGAAGCCCCAGGCCTCGGGTTCGCCGGGCACGATCGTCGCGGCGTACTCGTCGGACAGGGTGGTGGCGTCAAAGGTGCCGCCGAGATCGTGCCAACCGGACCCGGTCGTGAACGCGAAGCTCAGCGCCGCACCGTCCAGGCGGACCCGCAGGCCCACCCGCCGGTGGTCACCGAGCGGGGTGCGCAGGCCCGGCGCCGCGGTGACACGCCCGCTGTCGCAGCACAGCACGTCGAGCACCGCCGCGCCGTCGTCGTCGGCGGTGACGTGCAGGTAGTACCAGTTGCGGGAGTTGTAGTAGGCGGTGACACCGGCCAGCTGGCGGTAGTTGCGTGGCTCGAACTCCATGGTCGCCTCGAAGGTGCACCGCCGGGCGGTGACCCGGCGAGCCACCAGGCTCGGCCGGTGCCGCGCCATCGGCGACTGGCCGCCCCGGATCCGCAGGTACGACGGGCGGGCCGCCAGATCCAGCCAGTCCGGTGTGGCCGGCCGGCGCAGGGTCGACCAGTTCACGCCCAGCTCCGGGGCGTCGAAGTGGTCGTCCTCGAACTGCTCGGAGGAGACCTGCTGGGGCGGCACGGTGACGCCGGCGGGCGCGGGGACCTCGTCGGCGGGCACCCCGTCGTGGATGCGGGGGAACCCGCCGTCCGGCCACTCGACCTTCTGCAGGGCGGTCTCGCGGCCGAGCACGCACCGGTCGAACGGCGGGTACGGCCGGGCGGCCAGGTGCGCCAGGTACCACTCGCCGGCCGGGGTCTGCACCAGACTGCCGTGGCCGGCCTTCTGCAGCGCCAGGTCGGGACGGCCGGACGAGGTCAGCATCGGTCCGGCCGGATCCACCTCGTACGGCCCGAGCAGGCGCCGGGACCGGGCGACCGTGACCTGGTGCGCCCAGCTGGTGCCGCCCTCCGCCGTGACCAGGTAATACCAGCCGTCCTTGCGGTAGACGTTGGGAGCCTCGGTGAGACCGGCCCCGGTGCCGGCGAAGATGATGTGGTCCGGGCCGACGAGACGGCGCTCCCGCGCGTCGTAGCGCTGGAGGGAGATCCCGGCGAAGCGGTCGCGGCCGGGCCGCCAGTCGGCGCGCATCGACAGCATCCAGGTCGTGCCGTCCTCGTCGTGGAACAGCGACGCGTCGAAGCCGCGGCCGTGCAGCACCACCGGGTCCGACCAGGGTCCGGCCATGCTCGGCGCGGTGACCAGGTAGTTCTGTGGATCCCAGTAGCCGCCCGCGAACGTGGCCACATCGGTGTACAGCAGGTGGAACAGCCCGTTGGCCCAGGTCAGGTTGGGCGCCCAGACACCGCACGAGTCGGCGGCGCCGGTGAGGTCGAGCAGCCGCCGCTCGGTCAGCACGCCGCCGAGCGGCCGCCAGTCGACCAGGTCGGTCGAGTGGTGCACGCGCACCCCTGGGTACCACTCGAAGGTCGAGGTCGCGATGTAGTAGTCGGCGCCGACGCGCAGGATCGACGGGTCCGGGTGAAAGCCCGGCAGCACCGGGTTGCGGATCATCCGGTGGCCGGCGCGGCCGTCGTCGGCGGTGGGGACGGCGGCCTTGACGATCGTCATATGGGTACCACCCGCAGTGATGGTGGCGCGGCGGACGAGCCGCCGCGCCACAGGTGAGTTCGGATCGGGATCAGCTGGTACGACAGGTGACCGTCGGCCAGGTCCAGTTGCCGTTCGCCATGATCGTCACGCCGAAGTTGTTGCCGCTGCCGTTCGGTCTGGCGGTGACGGTTCCGGTCGTGCCGCTGACGGCGGCGTTCCAGCTGTTCTGAATGCTCTGACCCCCGTTCAGGGTGAGGGTCACGGTCCAGTTGCTGGTGTTCTGCACCGCGACGTTGAGGTTGAACCGGTCACCGAACTGCTGGCCGGCCGAGAGCACCGCGGTGCAGTTGCTGCCGCCGGGGTTCTGGGTCGGGCCGGTGGTCGGCGTGGTGGGGCCGCTGCCTTCGCGGACGGTGATGTCGGAGCTGCCCTGACTCTGGTAACCCTCGGTCGCCATGATCTGGTAGCTGTGGTTGGTGCCGAGGTTCAGCCCGGCGCGGGCCCACGCGTCGAAGTGGTTGGCGATGGTGATGGTGCCGCTGCTGCGCTTCTGCTGCCGCACGCTCCAGAACTGGTAGAACGTGGCGGTGCCGTCGATCGACGGCTGGTTGACCCGCTGGCTGCGCAGGATGTCGTAGGTGCCGCCGTCGGTGGTCACCGTCCCCATCCGGGTGGCGCCGCTACTCGGGTTGTAGCTGCCGAAGTTCTCGACGATGTAGTACTCGATGAGCGGGTTGCGGGTCCATCCGTACAGGGCGAGGTAGGTGTTGTTGTTGCCCGGGTTGTAGGTGCCCGAGTAGGTCACCGTCCGCCGGGTGCCGGTGGCCCAGCCCTTGCCGCCGACCCAGTTGTTGGTGCTGCGGTCCCAGCTGCTGGTGTACCGGCCGTCGGCACGCAGCGTCATGCTCGCGTTGCCGCTGTCCTTCCAGAACGAGAAGTAGTAGCCGTTGTGGGTGCCGGTGGTGTTCGAGCTGACGGTGCGGTCGGCCTCGGCGTGCGCGGTGCCGGCCAGGGTCACTCCGGTGATCGCCATCGCCAGGGCGGAGAAGGCGGCGGCGAGCAGGCGGACACGGCCGCGTCTGCGGCGTTGGGGGTGAGCGAGATCTGCGGTCATGTGAGTGCTTCCTCCTCATGAAGGGCTGACGGGGAAACAGCCCCACGGGGCACGACGACCACATCGGTCCTCGTTGCGGGGGACGCCGGCCATCGAGGCCGGTCATTGCGAGATCGTGGCCCGACCGCCGTAGCCTTGTCAACAACTTCCGGAAACATTGCGTAAATACCGAAGTTGATCTTCAGTGGGCGCGCGGCCATATAAAACCAGCTCAGCTTGGAGTTTCACCAAGAAAGACGCTTCGCTACGTGCGCCAGCGCGGGAAACATCGGAATGAATACCGGGAGTATCGCCGAAACTTTCGGAATCCCACTAGGGTATGCCGGTGACATTGCTGTTGAAACTCGTGCTGGCGCCGTTGCTGGTCGTCGGCTCGTCGCTGGCGGGCCGGCGCTGGGGAGAGCGGCTGGCCGGCGTGCTGGTGGCCTTCCCGATCGTCGCCGGCCCGATCCTGCTGATCACCGCCCTCGAGCACGGGACCCGGTTCGGCGCGCGGGCGGCCTCCGCGTCGCTGCTCGGGCTGGTGTCGCTGGCGGTGTTCGTGGTCGCCTTCGCCTACGCCGGCCGCCGCTGGAACTGGCTCGGATCGCTGACCGCCGCGTGGGCGGCGACCGTGGTGGCCGACGTCCTGCTGGCTCAGGTCACGGTCGGCGCCGCCGGAGGTCTCCTGGCGGTGCTGGTGGCGGTGGGCATCGCGCATCGCCTGGTGGCCGCGCTGGATCAGGGCGTCACGGCCGGCGCGCCGGCGGTGGCGCCCTGGTGGGACCTGCCCGGCCGGGCGGCGGCCACCGCCGCGCTGGTGCTGACGATCACCGGGATCTCCACCGCGGTCGGCCCGGTGGTGACCGGCATCCTGGCGCCGTTCCCGATCGCGACGAGCGTGGTCGTCGCCTTCGTGCTGGCCCAGCAGGGCCCGGCGGCCGCGGTGCGCACACTGGCCGGTGTCACCCGCGGCCTGGCCGGCTTCGCGGCCTTCTGCTTCCTGCTCGCGATCCTGCTCGTCCCGGCCGGCATCCCGTGGTCGTTCACCGCGGCCGTCGCCGGGGCTCTCGTCGTGCAGCTGGCCTGGCGGCAGCGGTCGCCGCAGGCCCGGCGCGAGGTGACCGATACGATCGCCGCAGACGCATCGGGCAGGAAAAATCGGAGGTCAAGTGGCACGGGATGACATCTCGCGTGGCCAGGCGGAGCGACTTCGCGGGCTGGACGAGGCGGCCCGCGCGGCCAAGACGTTCGAGATCCTCGCCGACCGGGGCGCGCTCTGGGTGTGGGGCGACGAGGACGAGATCCTGTTCAGCGAGAACGGGGAACGCCGGACCGTGCTGCCGATCTGGCCGCACGCCACGGTGGCCCGGCTGGAGAACGAGGGTGAGGTCTCCGGCGAGCACGCCATCCGGATCCCGATCGACGCGTTCCTCAACGAGTGGCTGCCGCAGCTGGCCGAGGACGACGCCGACATCGCGCTCTTCCCGGTCGAGGACCGCAACGCGGCGGTCCTCACCCTCGCCGAGTTCCGCTCACGGATGACCGCCGCACTGCGCCTGAACTGACCGTTGTCGGAAAGCCGATGGCTGGCGGCCTTGAGCAGGGCGGGCGCACAGGTCGAGCATCGATCCCATACCTCGGAGGTCTGGGATGGCGGCACGGCGGGAGGCGCCCAGCGCGCCGGCAGGGAGCATCGGCGGCGGCTTCACCCCGCCGGTCCCCCGGCCGGCCGCCCCGGCCGTCAGCCTTCCGCCGGCGGGCGGCGCGATCCGCGGCATCGGCGAGACCTTCGGCACCGATCCGTTCACCGGCACCGCCGGCCTGACCGTGCCGATCGCCACCAGCCCGGGCCGGGCGGGGTTCGGGCCGGCGCTGACGCTGGCGTACGACTCGGGGTTCGGCAACGGCTCGTTCGGGGTCGGCTGGGCGCTGTCGGTGCCGGCCGTCTCCCGGCGCACCGACCGGGGGCTGCCCCGCTACGACGACACGGACGTCTTCCTGCTCTCCGGGGCCGAGGACCTGGTTGCGGTGCTGGAGCCGGACGGCGCCGGTGGCTGGCGGCCCGTCACCGCGATCGAGCCGCCGCACGCGCCCGGGTTCCGCATCGACCGGTTCCGGCCGCGCACCGAGGGTCTGTTCGCCCGGATCGAACGCTGGACCAGGCTGGCCGACGGGGACGTGCACTGGCGCTCGACCAGCCGGGACAACGTCACCCACCGTTACGGTGAGCACCCGGCCGAGCGGATCGCCGACCCGGCGGACCCGGGGCGGGTCTTCTCCTGGCTGCTGTGCCGCAGTGACGACAACCTGGGCAACGCGATCGTCTACGAATACCTGGCCGAGAGCGACGACGGCGTCGATGTCACCCGGGCCTGCGAACGGCACCGCAGTTCCCTGCAGCGCACCGCCAACCGCTATCTGAAGCGAATCCGTTACGGCAACCGGGTCTCCACCCGGATCGCGCCGGACCCCGATCCGGACGGCTGGCTCTTCGAGGTGGTGCTCGACTACGGCGATCCCCCCGCGGCACGGGCGCATCCGTTCTCGTCGTACCGTGCCGGGTTCGAGATCCGCACCTACCGGCTGTGCCGGCGGGTTCAGGTCTTTCACCACATGCCCGAGGAGCTGGCGGTCGGCGCCGGCTGCCTGGTCCGGGCGACCGAGTTCGGCTACGCCGACCGGGGCGCGGCCGGCGAGTTCCTCACCTCGGTCACCCAGCGCGGTTACCGGCGTGACGGGAGCGGCGGCTATCGCGACGCGGCGATGCCGCCGCTGGAGTTCAGTTACAGCTCCGGTGAGCTGCGCGCCGAGGTGCACGAGATCGACCCGGACAGTGTCGCGAATCTGCCCGCGGGTTCGGCCGCCGCCGGGCACCGGTGGGTGGACCTGGACGGCGACGGGATCGCCGGCGTGCTCGCCACCGGCCCGGACGCCTGGTACTACACGCCGAACCTGGGCGGCGGGCGACTGGGCGCGACGCGCGAGGTCCCGGGGATGCCGTCTCCCGCGGTGTCCACGCCGGCCCGGCCCCGGCTGCTCGACCTGGACGGCGACGGCCGGCTGGAGGTCGTCACCGGCGAGGGGCGGCTGACCCGGACCGCCGGCGCCGGGTGGGAGCCGTGGCAGCCGTTCCCCTTCCCGCCGCCGGTCGACCTGGACGCCCCGCACGTCACGCTGGTCGACGTGGACGGTGACGGGGTCGCCGACATCCTCGTCCTGGAGGGCGACAGCCTCACCTGGTATCCGTCCGCCCGATCCGACGGGTTCGGGGCCGGCGTCACGCTGCCGACCGCGGCGGACGACGACGCGGGGCCGCGGCTGGTGCTGTCCGGCCGGTCGTCCTCGGTGCACCTGGCCGACATGTCCGGTGACGGGCTGGCCGATCTGGTCCGGATCGGCAACGGCGAGGTCAGCTACTACCCGAATCTGGGGTACGGGCGGTTCGGCGCGCGGGTCGCCATGGACGGCGCGCCGTGGTTCGACAGCGCGGAACTGTTCGACCCGGCGCGGCTACGGCTGGCCGACGTCGACGGGTCCGGCGTCACCGACATCCTCTACCTGGCACGGGACGGGGTGCGGATCCACCTCAACGACGGCGGGAACGGCCTGGTCCCGTACGGAGATCTGCCGGGACTGCCGTCGCCGCAGGCGACCGAGAGCGCTGAGACGGTCGACCTGCTGGGAACCGGCACCACCTGCCTGGTCTGGTCGTCGTCGCACCCGGACGACGCGGGACGGTCGCTGCGCTACGCCGATCTGACCGGCGGGGTGAAACCGCACCTGCTGGAGCGGGTGGTCAACAATCTGGGCGCCGAGACCGCCATCGGGTACGCGCCGTCCACCCGGTTCTGCCTGGCCGACGCGGCGGCCGGCCGGCCGTGGCAGACCCGGCTGCCGTTCCCGGTGCAGCTGGTGGAACGGGTGGAGACCCTGGACCGGATCAGCGGGAACCGGTTGGTGCGCCGGTTCGCCTACCACGACGGGTTCTTCGACGGGATCGACCGGGAGTTCCGCGGGTTCGGGATGACCGAGCAGTGGGACGCCGAGGAGCTGTCCGGATCGGACGTGCCGCCGGTGCTGACCCGCACCTGGGCGCACACCGGCGCGTTCACCGGCGGGCAGGCGATGCCGGAGACCGTGCTGCTGACCGACGGCTCCCGGCTGCCACACGAGCCGGAGACCGGCGAACTGCGCGAGGCCTACCGGGCGTTGCGCGGCGCGCCGCTGCGGCAGGAGGTGTACGGCCTCGACGGGTCGGCCGGGCAGGACCTGCCCTACACGGTGACGACCACGTCGTACGCGGTGGAGCTCCTGCAACCGGCCGCCGGGCAGCGGCATGCGGTCTGCCTGCGCCGCCCGCTGGAGACCGTGACGGAGTCCCACGAGCGGGCGCTGGTCCCCGATCCGCGCGTCGGCCACGAGGTGGTTCTCGACGTGGACGGGTTCGGCAACGTGATGCGCGGCATCTCGGTGGTCCATCCGCGGCGCGAGCCGGGGGCCGATCTGGATGCGCGGCTACCGGCCTGGGCGGCGGACGCGGTCCGCGCGGCGCAGGGCACACCGACGGCCGTGGTCACCACCAACCGGTTCACCAACGCGGTCGACGACGGGCCGGCGTACCGGGCTCCGGTGATCGCCGAGTCGCACGCCGAGGAACTCACCGGGGTGGAGACCGCGCCGCTGACCGTGACGGAGCTCCGGGCGCTCGCCGACGGCGCCGGCCGGCGCACCGTCCGCCGGTCGCGGGTGCGCTACCGCGCCGACGACCTGTCCGGGCCGCTGCCGGTGGGCGTGCAGCAGTCGCTCGGCCTGCCGTATCGCAGCGAGCAGCTGGTTCTCACCGACGA
The DNA here is from genome assembly GCF_040638955.1 of Actinoplanes sp. NPDC024001. Classification (NCBI taxonomy): domain Bacteria; kingdom Bacillati; phylum Actinomycetota; class Actinomycetes; order Micromonosporales; family Micromonosporaceae; genus Actinoplanes; species Actinoplanes sp. NPDC024001. The sequence goes on along the minus strand of NZ_JBEZZB010000004.1, from coordinate 118,396 downwards.
GCTGGTGGGCACGCTGCCACTGAGTGACCCGGCGGCGGTGCTGGGCGGCGAGTGCGGATATCTGCCCGATGACGACGGATGGTGGGCGCCGTCCGGGCAGGCGGTGTTCGGCTCGTCAACTTTCCTGCTGCCGGAGGGTTTCACCGACCCGTACGGCAACGCCAGCACGCTCGAACGCGACCGGTACGAGCTGCTGCCGGTGGCGGTCACCGACCCGCTCGGGAACACGGTGACCGTGGTCAACGACTACCGGGTGCTCGCGCCGGCCCGGCTCACCGACCCGAACGGCGCGGTCTCCGAGGCGCTGTTCGACGCGCTCGGCATGGTCGCCGCGACCGCCCGGCGGGGCCGGCCCGGCGATCCGCGCGGCTCGGCGCTGGACGGCGTCGACCCCGACCTGGACGACGCCACGGTGGCGGCGTACCTGGCCGATCCGGTGGGCGCCGCGGCGGAGCTGCTCGGTGCGGCCGGCAGCCGCATCGTCCACGACCTGTTCGCCTACGCCCGGAGCGGCGCTGACCCGCCGGTGGCCGCGACGCTCGTCCGCGAGTCGTACGACGCCGGCGACACCCGGATCGGGCAGGCGCTGACGTACTCGGACGGGTTCGGCCGGGTGCTGCAGACCAAAGCGCCGGTGGCCGGCGGCTGGGTGGCGTCCGGCTGGACGATCGTGAACAACAAGGGCCTGCCGGTGCGGCAGTACGAGCCGTTCTTCACCGCCACCCACCGCTTCGAGGCGGACGTGCGGGCCGGGGTCAGCCCGATCATCTGCTACGACCCGCTGGGCCGGGTGGCGGCGACGGTGAACCCGGACCACAGCTGGGCGAAGGCGGTGCACAGCGCCTGGCGGCGGGAGTCCTGGGACGGCTGCGACACCGTGCTGATCGCCGACCCGCGCACCGACCCCGACGTCGGCGGCCACCTGGCCCGCCTGCCGGCCGGCGACGTGCTGCCCACCTGGCTCGCCGGCCACGCCACCGATCCGGCGGCGGCCGCGCACGCCGGCACCCCGGAACAGGCCTACCTGGACCCGGTCGGCCGGGTGATCCTCACGGTGGCGCACAACGACGTGCTGCAGCCGACCCTGACGGTGCTGGACGTGGAGGGCAACCCGCGGGAGGTCGTCGACGCGCTGGGCCGGCCGGCCGCGGGCTACGACTACGACCTGGCCGGTCGGGTGCTGCACACGGCGAGCCTCGACGCCGGCGAGCGGTGGACGCTCAGCGACGTCACCGGGCAGCCGCGGTACGCCTGGAACAGCCGCGGGCTGCGGCACCGGTTCACCTACGACGCCCTGCTGCGCCCGACCGGGACCTATCTCGGCGAGACGCTGGTCGCCACGACGGAGTACGGCGAGTCGCTGGACCGCACGCTGGCGGCCGCGGGCTATCTGCTCGGCCGGGCGCACCTGGTCAGCGACGGCGCGGGCACGGTCACCACGGAGGCCTACGACTTCGCCGGCAACCCGGTCACCGTGGCCCGGCGGCTGCTCGCCGATCCGGCGGCGGAGCCCGACTGGTCCGGGCCGGTGGCGCTCGGCGACGAGTCGTTCACCACGGTGACGGCCTACGACGCCCTCGAAAGGCCGGTGCTGACCACGGCGCCGGACGGTTCCCGGGTGCGCCCGGGCTACGACGAGCGCGGCCTGCTCACCACGGTGGACGTGGCGCTCGGCGACGGCGGCTGGGAACCCTACGTCACGGGGATCCGCTACAGCGCGAAGGGCCGGCGGGAGCGGATCTCCTACGGCAACGGCGCGGTGACCGACTACGACTACGACCGGCTGACGCTGCGGCTGACCGCGATGCGCACGGTGCGGGCGGGCCAGCCGGTACAGGACCTGGCGTACCGCTATGACGCGGTCGGCAACGTGGTGCGGATCGCCGACGCGGCGCAGCCGACGGTGTTCTTCCGCAACACGGTGGTCGAGGCGAGCGCGGACTACACCTACGACGCGATCTATCAGCTGGTCGCGGCCTCCGGGCGGGAACACCTCGGGCAACTGGGCGCGCCGGGACCGTACGACACCGGCGCGGCCGGCCACGACCAGCCGGGCGACGGGCTCGCGATGGGCCGCTACACCGAGACCTACGAGTACGACGCGGCCGGCAACCTCCTGACCATGCGGCACCTCGGGTCCGACCCGGCGCACCCCGGCTGGACCCGCGAATACGCCTACGCCGCCGGGAACCGGCTGGAACCCCATTCGTACGACGACCACGGCTCCATGACCGCGATGCCGCACCTGCCGCTGCTGGTGTGGGACCACGCCGACCGGCTGCGGGCGACCGCCCAGCAGGTGGTGACCGCCGGGCTCCCGGAGACCACCTGGTACGGCTACGACGGCGGCGGGCAGCGGGTCCGCTGGGTGACCCTGCGCTCGGCGGCCCCGGAGCAGCAGCCGACCCGCAAGTGCGAGCGGATCTACCTCGGCGGCTTCGAGGTCTACCGCGAGTACGACGGCGCCGGCACCACCGTGACCCTGGAGCGGGTGTCCCTGTCGGTGCTGGACGGGACGCACCGGATCGCCCTGACCGAGCGGCGAACCGTCGGCGACGACGGCACCGCCGAACTGCTGGTCCGGTTCCAGCTGGGCAACCATCTCGGGTCGGCGTGCCTGGAACTCGACGCCGCCGGGACGGTCATCTCGTACGAGGAGTACCACCCGTACGGTTCGACGGCCTACCAGGCCACCGACCGCTCGGTGCGGGCCGCCACCAAGCGGTACCGCTTCACCGGCATGGAACGCGACGAGTCCACCGGGCTCGCCTATCACTCGGCCCGCTACTACGCCCCGTGGCTGGGCCGCTGGATCTCCGCCGACCCCGAGCTGCACCGGGCGCCGGCCCGGTCCGGTTACGCCTACTGCGCCAACAACCCGGTCGGCTATCTGGACGTCGGGGGCCGGGCGGAGTTCCCGTTCGACCGCGCCACCCTGACCGGGATGACGGCCGACGAGGTGGCGGCCGAGTTGCTCGCCCGGGGATGGCCGCAGCTGACGACGGTGGCCGACGACGTGGGAGGAACCGTTCGCTGGGTGTTCCAGGATCCGGACCAGGAGTACTTCGTCAAGATCGAGGCGCGGGCCGCCGAGCGGGTGAACATGACCACCGACGCGGGCCCCCGGCTGAGCCTGCTCAAGGACGATCCGCGGTTCGATCAATCGCCGGAGTTCCAGGAACTCCAGGAGCGCAGCCGGACCAGCCGCAAGCCGATCAGCCCCAAGGACCGGCGCATCGCCCGGGAGGACTGGGGCCGCCGGCCCAAGACGTACGTCGACCGAACCGGAACCGTTCTCGCCGGCCCCGATGCGGCCGCTCTCGGGCACTCGACGCTGTCCGGGCACCCGAACCCGTTGCCGACCGACGAAGCGGTCGAGGCGGCCGAGCAGGCCCGGCGAGCCGCCCTGGCCGCTCAACGGCGCGGACCGGGCGGTAGACGGGGTACCGCCACCGTCGGGACGATGCTCTTCATCGCCGTGGCGCTGGGCGGCTACGTCTACTACCTCCACGATGTCGGCAGCCTGCGGGAAGGGGCCGTGCGCAGCGCGGAGTTCGGTGCGTCCCTGGGCGCCGGCGTGCTCGCGGAGCGGCTCCTCGGTACGGCCGTGGTGGCACCGCTCGCCTTCGTGTCCCTGCCGAGCGACAACCCCGACATCGCGCTGCAGAACGAGCAGAGCGCCGTCGCGATGGATCTGCTGGAGCACCACTTCCCCGGATCCGTGCGCAGCTTCCTCGGGGTCAGATACGTCCCCACCGACAAACTCGAGCTTTTCCAGCAGGCAACGGACCTGATCCGCAACACCCAGCCGATGTCCGCCGAGGAGTTCTCCGACTACATCCAGCACACCGAGCCGTGACGGAGACCACGATGGACCCGACCCGACCTGACCAGACCCCGGCCGCCATCGCCGGGAAGGTCCACCTGGAGTACGGCGGACCGGCGGCGGACCGCACCCTGCGTGCGTACCGCAAGGGCTTCGGCGGGGTGACCACCCGCATCGGTGAGACCAGCACGGGCGGAGACGGCAGCTACCGCCTGGAACTGCCGCCGCAGGGCCCGCTCAACCTGGAACTGCGGATGGTGCAGGCGGGCGGCGCCGAGGTCACCCTCACCGACACCCTGTTCGGCGTCCGGCCCGGCGACGTGATCAACGTGGTCGCGCCGACCGCCGTGCAACCGCCCCCGACCGAGCACGGCCGGCTGCTCACCGACACGAAACGGCACCTGGCCGGGCAGCCGCTGGGCGCCGCCCGGCAGACCGCCGACCAGCCGGACCTGACCCTGCTGCAGGAGAACACCGGCTGGGACGCGCGCCTGGTCGCCCTGGCCGCGACCGCCGACCACGTGGCCGCCGACACCGGTCTGGACCCCGCCGCCGCGTACGCCCTGGTCCGCGCCGGCCTGCCGGGCGACCCGGCCGGGCTCGCCGGTGTCGCGCCGCAGGCCGTCGACCGCGCGCTGACCGCGACCGCGACAGCCGGCATCGTCGACCTCGACGAACCGGCCCGGCGGCAGGCCGTCGCCGCCTTCACCGGCTTCGCCCGGGCCCACCGGCTCGCCGCCACCGCGCCCGGCGCCCTCTCCAGCCAGCGCGACATGCTCGCCGCCGCCGACCTGACCGACAACCAGGCCGCCGCGTTCGACGACATCGAGGCCACGATCGCGCACACCGGCGGCGCCCCCGACGACCTCTGGACCGCGGCCGCCGAGGCGGATCTGCCGGTCGACACCCTCAAACTGGTCGGCCGGCTCGGCCGGCTCACGCTCAACAACGCGCCGCTGACCCGCCGGCTGCTGCGCACGCTGAAGAGCAACCACCTCGGCCCGGCGCTGGTCTCGCTCAACCTGCACCAGCCGCGGGCCTGGGAGAGAGCGGTCCGGGCCGCCGCCGACAGCGCCGAGGTCGCCGTCGGCGACCTGGTCCCGCCGGCGTTCCCCGGGCTCGCCGCCTATGCCGCCGACATGGCCCGCAAGGTCCGGATCAGCTTCCCCACCAATGTGGTCGCGTCCGCCGTCGCCACCGGCCGGCTGACGCTGGCCGACGTCGACGACACGGTCCGGCACCACACCGCCACCGTCCTCGACCGGGCGGCCGCGCTCGACCTGCAACTCGGCCGCACGCCGGTCTCCGCGATGCTGCACGAGCACGGCACCGCCCTGCTCGACGGCATCCCGGCCGGCCAGCGCGACGCGGTCACCGCGACGATCCGCACGCTGCATCGCGTCTACCAGATCAGCCCCACCGACGAGGCGATGGCGGCGCTGCTCGACGCGGACCTGCGGTCCGCTCACGACGTCACCGCGATGCCGCTGCGCACCTTCCTCGCTCGCCACGGCGAGCGGTTCGCCTCCGCCGCCGAGGCCACCCGGACGTACGCCAAGGCGCAGCAGGTCGCCGGCGCCGCCCTGACCACCGTCACCGCGGCCCGCCAGCTCGCCGCCGCACCGCCGGTCTTCGCCCTTTCCGGTACGGGGGCCGCCGCCCACCGGGCCGGTCAGGACCGGCTGGTCGAGACGTTCCCGACGATGGAGCAGCTCTTCGGCAGCCAGGACTTCTGCACCTGCGACCACTGCCGCTCGGTGCTCGGCCCGGCCGCCTACCTGGTCGACCTGCTGCACTTCCTCGACCCGCCGGCCGGCACCCTGCCGAGCGGTGCGAAAGCCCCGTTCGAGGTGCTCGACGCCCGCCGCCCCGACCTCGCCGAGCTCCCGCTGACCTGCGAGAACACCAACACGGTGCTGCCCTACATCGACCTGGTCAACGAGATCTGCGAGTACTACGTCGCGCACGGCCGGCTCACCACCGGCGCGGTCCGCGACACCGGCGACGCGCTCTCCGCCGATCTGGTCGCCGAGCCACAGTTCCTCATCCCGCAGGCGTACGACGAACTGCGCCGCGCCGTGCACCCGATGACCCTCCCCTTCGACCTGTGGCTGGAGACCGTCCGCAGGCTGCTGGACCACTTCGGCACCCCGCTGTGGCAGGTGCTCGAGACGTTCCGCCGCAGCGACGAGCTCTATCCACGCGGCCGCCACCGCTACGGCCTGGCCGCCGTCGCGATCGAACGCCTCGGCCTCTCCCCCGCCGAGCACGACCTGCTCACCGCCGCCGACCAGCAGGCGCACTGGCACGAGCTCTACGGCTACCGCCCCGCCGACGAGGCGAAGGCCCTGGCCGAGCTGCCGAACGCCGTGACGCTCGCCCGCCGGCTCGGCGTCTCCTACCGGGACCTGCTGCTCCTGGTCACCAGCCGGTTCGTGAACCCGGAGCTCGCCGCCGTCACCGCCCTGCCGAAGTTCGGCCTGGCCCTGTCCGATCTGCTGCGCTACCGGGGCGCCGCCGGGCACGCGCCGATGACCGAGGACGAGCGGGCCGCGTTCGAGGCCGCCCTGGAGCCGGCCGGTGGCCCCGCCGCCCTCGACGCCGTCCTGGCCCCGGCACACCTGGCCCGCATGCTGGTGCTCGCCGACCCGTCCGGCAGCGTGGGCTTCGAGACGACCGTGCTGCAGTACGCCGACGGCCGCCCCGCCGACCCGATCGCGTTCCTGCTCCTCGACCACCTGGTCCGGGTGTGGCGGCGTACCGGCTGGACGCTCGCTGAGACCGACCGGGCGCTGACCGCCTTCCTGCCCACCGATCCCGATCCGCGCACCGGCGCCACGATCGGCCCGGCGCTGGCGAGCGCGCTGCTCGGCGCCGCCCGTCTCGGCGCCCTCACCGAGACCCTGCCCGGTGACCGCACCGAGCTGCTGGAACTGTGGACCGACCTGACCCCGCAGCGCTACGCCGCGCTGTTCCTCGTGCCGGGCACCCCACCGGTCGACCCGGCCGTGTTCGACCAGCCGCTCGGCCGCTATCTGGAACACCTCGACGGCAGCGCCTGGCGGCCGTTCCGCTGGCGGCCGGAGGTGCCCGAGGACCCGGCCACCGGCAACGTCAGCCTGGCCACGCACGCCGGCACCGTGCAGGGCGCGCTCGGGCTGGCCGCCACCGACCTCACCGCGATCCTCGCCGACGCCGGGACCAGCCTGGAGGCCGCGCCGCTGAGCCTGGCGACGGTGTCGCTGCTGCACCGGTACGCGGTGCTGGCCCGCCGGCTGAAGCTGACCGTCCCGGACCTGATCGCGTTGCGGCAACTGGCCGGCGTCGACCCGTTCACCCCGCCGCCACCGGGTCCGGTCACCGTGATCGCCGACGACCACGCGGCGGTCACCGTCACGTTCGCCGAGACCGTCACCGCCGTACGCTCGGCCGGGCTCGCCGTGGCCGACCTGGACTACCTGCTGCGCCACCGCTACGACCCGGCCGGCCCGTTCGCCCCGGTCGCCGCGCCGCCGCTGGAGCTGATCCGGGCGCTGGCCGTGGAGATCGACCGGATCGGCGCCGAGCACGCTGATCCCGCCGACCCGAGCGCGCTCGGCGACGACGAGCTGCGCCAGAAAATGGCCCTGGTGCTGCCCGCCGACACCGTCGACACGTTCTTCGGCATGTGGACCGCGACCATCACCTACGACGCGGTGCTCACCCAGATCGCCGAGGGCGACGCCCTGGACCCGGCGCTGGTCGCGGACCAGCCGTCGATCAGCCTCCGCTACGACCCGGTGCGCGGCGAGCAGCACCTGCTCCGCACCGGCGTGCTGCTGCGCGCGGAGAAGGAACGGCTGCTGCGCGCCTTCGGCGGGACCGCCGACGAGCTGGCCCGCTACCGGGAGCTGCTCGACTCGGTGCAGGCCACGGCGCAGGGCTTCTTCGACGCCGTCCTGCTGGCGCCGGTCGGGTTCCTGGCCGCGGCCGACTTCGCGACGCTGTTCGCCCCGGCGCCGGTCCGCGACGACGCGGCGGCCCGGCAGCTGCTGCTCGGCGCGTTCCTGCCGTTCCTGCGCGACCGGCTGATCGACAACGCGATCGTCGCCGGTGTCCTCGGGGTGTTCACCGCCGAGTTCGCCGACAGCGAAGCCCTGGTGACCGCGATCCTGGACGGGCCGGCGCTCACCGCGTACCGGGCGGCGGGCGACCGCGGTGTCACCGTCGCCGCGGACGCGGCGGCGCAGACCGCGTCCGTCGAGGCCTACCTGGAGGTGCCCACCGCCGGGACCTACCGGTTCGCGGTGGCCTGCGAGCGTGCCGGCACCACGGTCGAGCTGCGCTTCGACCACCTGCCCGACGCGGTGCTGCTGAGCACCACCACGCAGGACGGCCAGCAGCCGGGCACCGCCGTCGAGCTGCTGCCCGGCATCACCTACCACCTGGTCGTCACGGCCACCGGGACCTCCGGCGGCGCGGTCGAGGTGCGGGTGCTCGGTGAGAACCTGCCGGAGGGCCCGCTGGACCGGCTGATCTGCCGGCCCGCGGAGGCGGTGGAGCGGGTCCGGCGCGCGCACGTCCGGCTGGACAAGGCGCTGCGGCTGTGCGCCGCGGCCGGGCTCACCGAGCCGGAGCTGCGTCACCTGCTGACCCATCCGGACGACTTCGGCGGCCTCGACCTGGCCGCCTTCCCGGTGACCGCGGCCGAGGACCGCCCGCGCCTGGCCACCGCGCTGTTCGGGCAGGTCCGGCGGCTGCTCGACCTGGCCGCGCTGCGCACCGCGATCGGCGCGCTGCCCGGCGAGCTGACGGACCTGTTCGCCCACGCCCGGCAGACGTACGCCGCGGACCTCGCCCCGGAGACCGCCACGGAAACGCTGCTGGCCGACGTACGCTCGCGGGTCGCCGTGCTCACCCGCCGCGAGGAGACCGTGATCGCCGAGGCGTTCGACCGCCTCGGGATCGGCGCCGTGGCGACCGGGACCGGCGCTGCCGTGCCGGCGCTGACCAGCGAGATCGGTCTCGGCCGGCTGTGGACCGTGCTCGCCCTGGCCACCCGGATCGGGATCTCCCCGGCCGCGCTGGCCGACTCGGCCGTCCCGGAGCCGGACGCCGCCGTGGCCCGGCGGCTGCGCGACGCGGTGCGGGCCGGCTACGACGCGGACGGCTGGCGCCGCGTCGCCCAGCCGATCTTCGACACCCTCCGGCAGCGCCGCCGCGACGCCCTGGTCGCCTGGATCATGCAGCACGAGGGCCTCACCCTGCCGGACCAGCTCTACGAGTTCTTCCTGATCGACCCGGCCACCGAACCGGTCGTGCACACCTCCCGGCTGCGGCTGGCGATCTCCGCGGTGCAGCTGTTCGTCCAGCGCTGCCTGCTCAACCTGGAACCGGACGTGCCCGCGTCGCTGATCGACGCCGAGCGGTGGCAGTGGATGAAGCGGTACCGGCTGTGGGAGGCCAACCGCAAGATCTTCCTGTGGCCGGAGAACTGGCTGGAACCGGAGTTCCGCGATGACAAGAGCCACCTGTTCGACGGCCTGGAGAGCACCCTGCTGGCCGGCGACGTCACCGAGGAACTCGTCGAGGAGGCGCTCTTCGCCTATCTGCGCGGGCTGGAACCGCTGGCCCGCCTGGACATCCGCTCGATCCACCGGGACCCGTCCGACGACACCGTGCACGTCGTCGGCCGCACCTTCGCCGCCCCGTACGCCTACTTCTACCGCACCTACCGCCACGGCATGTGGACGCCGTGGGTGCCGGTGACCACGCAGATCGACGGGGACCACCTGGTCGCGGCGATGTGGCGGGACCGGCTGCACCTGTTCTGGGTGACCTTCGTGGAACACTCCGACGCCAGCACGCCGTCGGGCAGCATCGAGGACCTGGCCGAATCGTCCGCCGACGAGTTGCGCGCCACCCGGATCGTCGACGTGCAACTGCACTGGACCGAGTACCACCAGGACACCTGGACCGAGCCGACCAGCGGCGGCCTGTCCACCCCGGTCAGCACCGAGGTCGGCCCGAACTGGTCGGCGGCCGACCAGTCGGTCCACGTGAGCGCGTCCGGTGACGCCCTGCTCATCCACCTGAACTGCCAGTTCATCGACTCGATCAACCTGTCCTTCCTGCTGGAGAACAAGAACAGCCCGCCGCTGCGCGGTGCCCACGAGAAGCCGCCGGTGCCGCCCTACACGACATGGAGCGTGAAGATCGAGGGCACGCCGTCACCGCCCATCGACAACCCGTTCTGGATCCGCTACGTCGACCGGGTAACCACGGTGAACGGGGTGACCACGAAGGACACCGTCACCGCGCACATCCTCGACATCGGTTCGGACTGGACGCTGTGCACCCTCGACAACCCGGTCACCGGCGCCGGCGCCGAGGTCGCGGGACTGACCGCGCCGTTCTTCTACGCCGACGGCGAGCACACCTTCTACGTCGAGCCGACGCTGACCGAGACCAGCCTGCCGTCCGCCGACGGGTGGGTGATCCCCGCAATCACCGCGAACCTGACCTACGACACCGACACGTACTGGGACGGGCTCGACCTGCACGGCCAGGTCGCGGCCGCCGCCGACGGCGCCATCGGCACGCTGTCGCCGGCCGCCCGCTTCACCGTCACCCCGCCCGCCGACTGGGCCACAGCGACGGCCTCCACCATCAGCTACCAGGGCGTGCCGGTCCCTGGGAAGGGAGCCCGGTCATGATCGCCTTCCACCACGGAATCGACCTGGCGACGCCGGCCACCATCGAACGGATCCGCGAGCGCGCGCTCAGCTATTCCTTCCACACGCATTTCCATCCGTACGTCGGCGAGCTGGTGCACCGGCTGGTGACCGGCTCGATCGGCGGCCTGCAGGCGACCGACACCGAGGACGCCCTGACCCGACCGCTGATGACCAACCGCGAGTACCGGCCGACCACCCTGGTCACCGAGCCGTACCCGGTGGCCGACCTGGACTTCAGCACGTCCGGCGCCTACGCCGTCTACAACTGGGAGCTGTTCTTCCACGTGCCGCTCACCGTGGCGATGCATCTGAGCCGCAACGGCCGCTACGAGGAGGCGCAGCGCTGGTTCCACTACGTCTTCGACCCGTACGACGACAGCGACGGCCCGACCCCGGACCGGTTCTGGAAGGTCAAGCCGTTCCGCACCACCGACGTCGAGTCGATCACCGAGATCCTCACGAACCTGTCCACCGGCGCCGACCCGGTGCTGCTCGCCGACACCGTGAACGCGATCGCGGCCTGGGCGGACCAGCCGTTCGCGCCGCACGTGGTGGCCCGGTACCGGCCGAGCGCGTACATGACCAAGACCGTGATGGCCTACCTGGACAACCTGATCGCCTGGGGCGACTCGCTGTTCCGGCAGGACACCGGCGAGGCGATCAACGAGGCCACCCAGCTGTACGTGCTGGCCGCGAACCTGCTCGGGCCACGGCCGGAGGAGGTGCCGCCGAAGGGGCAGCAGGTGACGCAGACGTACCGCAGCCTGCGCGCCGACCTGGACGCGTTCTCCAACGCCATCCGGGAGATCGAGGACGACCTGCCGTTCGACCTGGCGCCCGCACCGGCCCCGGTGCCGGACGAGGCCCCGCTGTCCACGCTGACCGGCATCGGCTCGGCGCTCTACTTCTGTGTTCCGCGCAACAGCACCCTGCTGGGGTACTGGGACACCGTCGCCGACCGGCTCTTCAAGATCCGCAACAGCCTGACCATCGAGGGCGTGTTCCGGCAGCTGCCGCTCTTCGAGCCGCCGATCGACCCGGGCATGCTGGCGCGGGCCGCGGCGGCCGGGCTGAACGTCGCCGCGGTGGTGAGCGGTCTCAACCAGCCGCTGCCACTGGTGCGGTTCCGTGCCCTGGTGGCGAAGGCGGGCCGGCTCTGCCAGGAGGTGCGCACCCTCGGCGGGCAGCTGCTCTCGGCGATCGAGAAGAAGGACGCCGAGACCCTCACGGTGCTGCGGGCCCGGCAGGAACGGCACATGCTCGAACTGGCCGAGGTGGTCAAGTACGAGGCCTGGCAGGAGACGATCAAGTCCCGGGAGGCGCTGGAAGCCTCGCTGGCGAACTCCTACCAGCGGTTCCGCCACTATCAGCGGCTGCTCGGCGCCGAGGCGTCGGCGCTCGCCCCGCCGGAGCTGGGCCCGCTCGACGTCGACGCCCTGAACAGCGGCCGGTTCTCCGCCACCGAACCGGTGACCGAGCCGGCGGACGCCGCGATCGAGCCGGCGCGGACCGCGCCCGACGCCGCGGCCGGGCACAGCCTGACGCCGGAGGAGGCGCAGGAACTCCAGTTCCTCATCTACGCGCAGGACTGGACCGACAAGGCCGGCGCCCGCGAGGGGACCGCCGCGATCCTCGGCGTCATCCCGTCGTTCAGCGGCAACATCGAACCGTTCGGCATCGGCATGACCATGACCTTCGGGGGCAGCAACCTCGCCACGATCGCGTCGGCGACCGCCTCGGAGGCCCGCAGCCAGGCCAGCGGCATGTCGTTCAACGCCGGACAGTCCGCCCGCATCGCCGGGTACGACCGGCGCGAACAGGACTGGACCCTGCAGAGCACCGTCGCCGCCGGCGAGATGAACGCGACGCTCAAGCAGTTGCGCGCCGCGCAGATCCGCGAGGCGATGGCCGAGCGCGACTACACCAACCACCAGCAGCAGATCCGCGACGCGGCCGACATCGAGCGGTTCCTCACCGACTCGCGCACCGGCAAGACCAGCAACGAGGCGTTCTACCTCTGGCTCAAACGCGAGACCCGCGGCCTCTACGGGCGGTGCTTCCAGCTCGCGTACGACACCGCCCGCAAGGCCGAACGCGCGCTGCAGCACGAGCTCGGCGACCCGAACCGGACCTTCCTGCGCTACGACTACCGCGGCGGCAAGCAGGAACTGCTGGCCGGCGAGCAGCTCTACCTCGACGTGACCCGGATGGAGCTGGCCTACGACGACCTCAACCGCCGCGAGTACGAGCTGACCAAGCACGTCTCGCTGCGCCAGCTGGACCCGCGAGCGCTGATCGAGCTGCGCACCACCGGCCAGTGCACGATCGACGTCGGCGAGGCCACGTTCGACCTGGACGCGCCCGGGCACTTCTTCCGCCGGCTGCGCGGCGCCTCCCTGACCATTCCGTGCGTGACCGGCCCCTACGCCGGGGTGAACTGCACGCTGACCCTGCTGTCCAGCTCGGTGCGGACCAGCCCGTCGCTGACCGACGGCTACGACCGGGTGTCCGCCGACGACAGCCGGTTCAGCGACTACTACGGCGGCGTCCAGTCGATCGTCACCAGCTCGGCCAGCTCGGACAGCGGTCTCTTCGACGGCGGCGCCGGCGACGACCGCTACCTGCCGTTCGAGGGCTCCGGAGCGGTCAGCCAGTGGCGGCTCGAGCTGCCCGCGGACGTCCCCCAGTTCGATCACGACACGATCACCGACGTGGTGCTGCACCTGCGTTACACGGCCCGCGAGGGCGGCCTCGCGCTGCGCACGGCCGCGGTCGCGGCCCTGCAGGCGCGCATCGCCGCGGCCTCGGCACTCGGTTCGACCAGGCTCCTTTCGGTACGGCACGAGTTCCCGACCGAGTGGGCCCGGTTCACGGCCGCGACGCTGCCCGCACCGCTGACCCTCACGTTGCGCGAGGAGCACTACCCGTACTGGGCCCGGCTCACCGCCGACCGGGTGCTGCACGAGGTGGAGCTGTTCGCCTCAGCCGGCGACACCGACATCACCGTCTCCGGCACGACCCTGCGCACCGATCCGAGCGTCGGCGGCCTGCGCAGCGGCCGCCTGCCCGCGCCGCTGCCCCCGGCGATCGGCACCTGGACCCTCGACTTCGACGACAACACCCTCACCGATCTATGGGTCGCCCTCACCTGGGGCGCGGCCCCCTAGCGCTCCGGCATCTCCCGCGCCTCCCAACAACGCCGACAGGTCGCACGCCCCTGACGGCTGTACGTCAGTGCTGTCTGCCGCCCCGAAAAGCAGCACCCACCGCCAGCCACCCCACCCAGCTGACCGTGAGCGTCGCGTTCCGGCCCGCGAAGCAGCACTCGCTGGCAGCCGCGCCAACCGGCTGACCGTGAGCGTCGCGTCCCGGCCCGGCCCGCCGCGCCCGCTGGCAGCCGCGCCAACCGGCTGACCGTGAGCGTCGCGTCCCGGCCCGGCCCGCCGCGCCCGCTGGCAGCCGCGCCAACCGGCTGACGGTGAGCGTCGTGTCCTGCCCCGCTTCGTAGGGCCTTACGGGTGAAGTCGCCATTCGGCTGCAACCGCCGCTAACTCGCCAACCGTGCGGATCGGGCCGCCCGATTTCGGCTCGTCGGCCGGATTCACGGGCTCTCGCCCCACCCGGCTGCCGCACCCTAAACGCTCCTCCGATGCCTGTCACCCCACCGTTCGTCGATGGCAGGACATAGGCAAACGGTATTGGCTTCTTTCCAGCCAATACATCGGAGGCAATCTATGCGCAAACGTGGTGGGTGGTGGGCCCGCACGGGGGCCACACTGGTCATGTGTTTGATCATGGGCGTGGCGGTGGCGTTGCACCAGCCCGCACCGGCCGTACCGCCGGCGGATCCACACGCCGGCCACATCATGCCGAGGGCGGTTCCGGTCGCGGTGACGACGCCGATGCCGCTGCCGCGCACCGGATGGGTGGTGACCGCCGACAGTGGACAGTCATCGGCCGCCCGGGTGCTCGACGGCGACCCCGCGACCTCGTGGGTCAGCGGGACCACCGCGCTGCCGCACCGGCTGGCGCTGGACACCGGCAACCGGGTCGCGGTCAGCGGCCTGACCTACCTGCCGCGGTCCGGCACCGCTGACGGCCGGATCGGTCAGTACCGGGTCGAGATCAGTGACAACGGCACCACCTGGAGCACGCCGGTGGCGACCGGCACCTTCGCCGACGACGCCGCCCTCAAGACCGTCTCGTTCACCACGGTGATCACCCGGCACGTCCGGCTGGTCGCGGTCACCGAGGCGGGTGGGCGCAGCACCCGCTCGGCGGCGGCCGAGATCAACCTGCTCGGCGGCACCGACCCGGCCCTGCCGCGCACCGGCTGGACCGCCGCGGCCGACAGCCAGGAGACGGCAGCCGCGAACAACGCCGCCGCGAACGCCCTGGACGGCAACACCGCGTCGATCTGGCACACCGCGTGGAGCGCCGCGCCGGTGCCCCCGCTGCCGCACACGTTCACCGTCGACATGAAGGTCACCAACCTGGTGTCCGGGTTGAGCTACCTGCCCCGGCAGGACGGCAGCCGCAACGGGCTGATCGGCCAGTACCGCGTCGAGACCAGCACGGACGGCGCCACCTGGGCGCCGGTCGCGGCGACCGGCGCGTTCGTCGACAGCGCCACCGCGCAGACCGTCACCTTCAACCCGGCGCTGGCGCGGTACGTCCGGATCACCGCGCTCACCGAGGCCGGCAACCGCGGACCGTGGAGCAGCGCCGCCGAGATCAACCTGCTCGGCCGGGCCGATCCCACGCTGGCCCGGACCGGCTGGACGGTGGCGACCGACAGCGAGGAGACGGCGCAGGAGAACGGCCGCGCGGTCAACGTGCTGGACGGCAACGCCACCACGATCTGGCACAGCGCCTGGAGCGCCGCGCCGGTGCCCCCGCTGCCGCACACCCTCACCGTCGACCTGACGAGCTCCGTACTGGTCGGGGGTCTGGCCTATCTGCCGCGCCCCGCGCCGGGCGCGAACGGCCGGATCGGCCGCTACCGGATCGCGACCTCGACGGACGGGACCACCTGGACCGACCGGGTGACCGACGGCGCGTTCGCGGACAGCCCGGCCCGGCAGACGGTGATCTTCCCGCCCGCGCAGGCCCGTTACGTACGGCTCACCGCGGTCACCGAGGCCGGCACCCGCGGCCCGTGGAGCAGCGCCGCCGAGATCGACCTGCTCGGGCCGAGCGGCTCCGTCGTACCGAAACGGGGTGTGTGGAGCGCGCCGGTCGGCTTCCCGCTGGTGCCGGTGGCCGCCGCCCAGCTGCCCAACGGCAAGATTTTGACCTGGTCGGCGTTCCGGCCGGACGCGTTCAGCGGCGGCACCGGGCAGACGCTGACCGCGACCTACGACCCGGCGACCGGCGTGGTCACCCAGCGCACCGTCACCGAGACCGGCCACGACATGTTCTGCCCCGGCATCTCCACCCTGCCGGACGGCCGGATCCTGGTGACCGGCGGCAACAACAGCGAGAAGACCAGCATCTACGACCCGGCCACCGATGCCTGGACGGCCGGGCCGAACATGCGGACACCGCGCGGATACCAGTCGAGCACCACGCTCGGTGACGGCCGGGTCTTCACCATCGGCGGGTCGTGGAGCGGCGGCTGGGGCGGCTACAACGGCAGCCCGCACAAGGCCGGCGAGGTGTGGTCGGCCGCGACCGGCTGGACCGCGCTGCCCGGCGCGGACGCCGCCCCGATGCTCACCAACGACGCCAACCCGAACGGCGACTACCGCAAGGACAACCACACCTGGCTGTTCGCCTGGTCCGGTGGCCGGGTCCTGCAGGCCGGCCCGAGCAGGGCGATGAACTGGTACTCCACCAGCGGCACCGGCGCGGTGAGCCCGGCCGGGACGCGCGGCGACGACACCGACGCGATGAACGGCAACGCCGTCATGTACGACACCGGCAAGATCCTCACGGTGGGCGGGGCGCCGAACTACGAGAACAACAACGCCACGGCGAACGCGTACGTGCTGACCGTCGACGGGACCACGGTGACCACCCGCAAGGTCGCGCCGATGGCGAACACCCGCGCCTTCCACAACAGCGTGGTGCTGCCGGACGGCAAGGTCGCCGTGTTCGGCGGGCAGAACTATCCGGTGCCGTTCTCCGACAACACCTCGGTGCTCAGCGCCGAACTGTTCGACCCGGCGACCAACTCGTTCAGCACGATGTCGTCGGCGGCGATCCCCCGGACGTATCACAGCGTCGCGCTGCTGATGCCGGACGCCCGGGTCTTCACCGGCGGTGGCGGGCTCTGCGGCACGGGCTGCGCCACGAACCACTTCGACGCGGAGTTCTTCACCCCGCCGTACCTGCTCACCGAGGACGGCAAGCCGGCCGCCCGGCCGGCGATCACCACCGCGCCGGCCTCCGCCGCCAACGGCGCGACCATCACGGTGAGCACGGACAAGGCGGTCACTTCCTTCGCAATCGTACGGATGGGCACCGCCACCCACAGCGTCAACACCGACCAGCGCCGTCTCTCCCTGACGCCGACGGCGGTGACCGGTGGTTACCGGCTGACCATCCCGGCCGACCCGGGCGTGGCCCTGCCGGGTTACTGGATGCTGTTCGCCCTGGACGCCAAGGGCGTGCCCAGCGTGGCGAAGACCATCCGCATCGGCTGACCGGGGCGCCGCCTGCTTCACGGCTTCGTGAAGTAGGCGGCGCTCTCCTCGTCGGCCGGGTAGTAGGACTCGATCGCCACCTCGTCGAGCGTGATGTCCATCGGGGTGCCGAACGTGGTGATCGTGGAGAACAGCCGTAACTCCCGGCCGTCGACGCGCAGGATCATCGGGATCACGACGTCGGTCTCGATCCGTGGACCGTCGCCGGGCTCGGGTGCCAGCAGTTCCTCGTACAGCGCGGTGAGCTCCGGGTCGGGGGCGGCGGCGAGCTGACGGCCGATCCGGTTGCGGAACACCGCGCGCACGTCGGCGAGGTTGGCGACCATCGGGGCGAAGCCGCGCGGGTCCAGGCCCAGCCGCACCAGGTTGACCGGCGGCCGCAGCAGCTCGGGGTCCACCCGCGCGAAGAACGGGCGGACCGCGCGGTTGGTCATCACGATGTTCCACCGGCGGTCGAAGACCAGCGCCGGATAGGGCTCGTGCGCCCGCAGAACCCTGCGGACCGCGTCCCGGGCCGCCGACAGGGCCGTGTCGCCGAGCGGCCGTTCGGGGTATCGGGGCGCGAAGCCGGCCGCGAGCAGCAGCCGGTTGCGGTCACGCAGCGGCACGTGGAGCTGCTCGGCGAGGCGCAGGATCATGTCGGCGCTCGGCCGGGACTTCCCGGTCTCGACCAGGCTGACGTGGCGGGCCGAGACGTCCGCCGCGATGGCCAGGTCGAGCTGGCTGATGCCGCGCCGCTGCCGCCATTGGCGCAGGAGTTCCCCGACCGTGAGCACGATCGTGAAGCGTACGCATCGGCGGGCCGTCCGCAATGAAATCCGATGTCATCGACAGCCGCCGCCGCCGCGGAAACACTGCGTCCATGACAACCGACAACAAGGTCATCGTCCAGCGGGCGCTGGCCGGGCTCATCGAGACCGGCGACGTCGAAGCGCTCGCCCGCGTCCTCAGCGAGGATTTCGTCCACCACCGGCCGGGCTCCGCCGGAGCGCCCAAGGCCGAATGGCTGGCCGCGGTGCGCGCCGCGCTGGCTCCGATCGCCGGCATGCAGGTCGAGATCCACCACCTGGTGGCCGACGACGATCACGTTGTCATGCACTCGCGGCGCTGGCTCCCCGACGGCGGCCCGGAGATCACCGTCGTGGACGTCTGGCGCCTCGAGGACGGCCTGATCACCGAAGCCTGGGAGATCATCGAGCCTACCGCCCAGGCCACCGCCAACCTGACGTGGTGGAACCCCGCGCGGCCGTGATTTCGCACTTCATGCGCTCAGATCCACTGACTTACGTCAATCCTTCGGCCGGAATCGTCTAGGTGGCCGATTAGGCTATGTAGCCGATCTTCACCGATATTTACGCTTTTTCAGGGCGACCGCGCGGGCACGGCCGCGTGGCGCCCTGGAGGGTGAGATGAAACGGTCGATGAAATGGATCGTGACGTCGGTGATCACGGTGGCGGCCTTCGGCGGCGGCCTCTGGCTGGGAGACTTCCTCAGTGATCGACTTCTGCCGCCGGGATGGCCGGATGCGGGCAGAGCCGGAGCGGCGACGGCCTTCGCGGCGCTGGTGAGCGCGACGATCGCTTTCAGTATCGGCAAGTGGTGGACCGAGCACGAGCCCGAGAAAAAGCCCGAGAACCCGACGCTCCATCAATCCATCAGCGGCAACATCTTCGGTGGCTCGGGGGTCACCGCCAACAACGTCGGCCGCGATCTCAACATCGGCGACCTCGGGTCCTCGCACAGAGACAAGCACCATGGCTGAGGCTGACACCGGCGGCGCCGGCCCGTGGGCCGGTTCGTTGTCTCAATCGATCGACGGATTCGTGGTCGGCAGCAACGGCGGCGTCACCGGCAACAACGTCGGCCGGGACCTCAACTACCACTACCACGTGACTCCCACGGTTCGAAGAGCTGTCGAACTGATCGACTCGGACGATCCACCCGCAACGCAGCTCGCCGAGTTCGTGAAATGGTCACAGGACGAGCGCCGGGCCATCCTGTGCGAGGTGCGCACCGACCGGGCCGTCAGCCTGATCGCCGGGATGGCCGCGAAGCCTGACTTGCGTCCCTCGATGATGGAGTTGCTTGAGCGCGCTTCCGCCAACCGCGTGATCGAGCTGTTGGGCCCGAGCGGCCTGCGGCAGACGCTCGCCGCCTGGATCATCCTGAGACTGTCACGGGACCGCGCCCACCATCTGGTAAGCCTGCTCGCCGCACGTCAGCCGGAGCCGGCCGCGCGCCTGATCGAGTGCGTGGCCGGCCTCAAGCCAGACTCCGAAGAACAGGCCGGACCGGCCCGGGCGGCCGAGGTGTTCCCCGGCGGCGACACCGGAACCCGCGTCCTGGCCGCCCTCTCCGACAGCCCGGTCGCCGGCAACCTGCTGGTCCGGCTGCCCCGCGACCTGCTGACGACCCTGCTGCCCGGCCTGCGACCGGACGAGCTGTGCCGGCGGCTGCGCCACGCGCCCAGGACCGTGCTGGGCGCCCTGTCCGAGGCCGACGAGTCCACGCTGCCGATGGCGGACATCGCCCAGGTGCTCAACGACCTCGACGGCGACCGACTCGCTCAGGCGCTCTGCACCCTCGGCCCCGCCCGCTCGCAACGCTGGCTGAACCTGATGCCCGAGCGCCGGACCGCCCTGATCCTGGACCGCGGCATGGGCATCCCCGGGGCCGCATCGATGCTCGACGCCATGGAGCGCGGCCGGGCGGCGCGGGTGCTGCGGGCCGTCGGCGACGAACGCCGGGCCGCCGCGATGCTGGAACGGGTCGACCGCGGCACGGCCACCGACCTGCTGCGAGTCCTGGCCACCACCGACCACGCCGACTGGGCCGGCGCTCTCCTCGTACGCATGCCGAATCGCCTGGTGGGCGCCCTGCTCGTCTGGATCGCCCTGCAGGACGCCGAAGCCGCGAAGCGGCTGCGTGTCGCGCTCGCCGCCCGGCAGCCGGGCCGCGGCACCCCGGCCCAGGTGTGGAGGTTCGGGCCGACCGGCTGGCCCGCCCTCGACGCCTGCCTGATGATGTTGAGCATCGCCGGCCTGGTCCGGCGCGGCCCGGGCGGCAGCCGCACCACCGTGGACCTGTGGCGCTGTCTGCGCGACGAGGCGAGCCCGCCGGACTACCGCAAGCAGCGCACCATCCTCGCCGCCGTCCTGCCGGTGGCCTTCCTCGCCGGTGTCGTCGCCTTCTGGGACGGCCCGGCGCCCGCGCCGGCCCGGTCCGCTCCCCTGCCGAGCCCGTCGGTCATCGAGCGGGCGTCCGAGCCGGCGGGCTCACCGCAGCTGGCGGCCTACCGGGCGGACTGGCCCGCCCCCGGCTGCACGGTCTGGCGCCGCGACACGACAGTGACCCTGGATCCCGCCCAGCCGTCCCCGGTCGAGGGCATGCTGCGCATGAGGTGCTCTCCGCAGAACGCCGAGGGCTACGAGCTGGCGGTCGTCTGGTACCCACCGGCGGCCCCCGGCACCGACCGCTTCACCGGACGGCCGAAGACCACGCTCGGGCCCGCGCTGCCGTGGTCGACCGCGGACGGCACTCGGCAGGGCACCTATCTGAAGTACTACCCGGAGAAGGACAAGGCCGCGATCTGGCTGGAGGACCAGCGGGAACCCGTCGCGCTGATGCTCTTCGGCCCGCCGAAGGGCGGTGACGTCTTCGCCCAGCTCGAACATCTCCTGGACACCCACGGCTACCGCCTGTCCTGACTCAGTTCCCCCGCGGCCGTGCTGCTGGCGGTGTGGGAGTGGGAGGACGTCGTCATCGACGGCGAGGCCCCGGAGTTCGACGAGTGGCTGGCCGTGGTGGCGGTCGGCTGGCTCCCGCTGATCGCCGTGGCGCTGTTCCGGCTGATCCGGCTCTACCGGCGGATGCGGGTGGCCGCCCAGGCCGCGGTCGAGGCTTTCCAGAACACCGTGCACACCGTCGCGGGTTGGGTGTGGCGCGTGGATGTGAACCTGCGGGTCACCTACTCCAGCGAGGGGGTGCGGCCACTGCTGGGGCTGGAGCCGGAAGCGGTGCTCGGCCGCGAGGTCGCTGCGGTGCTCACCGATGACGCCGAGCCCGGCCTGCCGCCCTCGGTCGGCAGGCCGGCCAGGAATGGCAGACCCGGGCCCGGCACGCGGACGGCACGGTCCGGCACCTGCGCAGCAGCGCCACCCCGGTGTACGACGAGCAGGGCCGCCTCGTGGCCTACCACGGCTTCAGCATCGACATCACCGTCGAGGTGCTGGCGACCACGGCGCAGCGTGACCAGGACGAGCAGCGCGAAGCGGCCCGCGCCCGGATCACCGCGGTGCTGAACCACGAGGACGCCCTGCAGATCCACCTGCAGCCGATCGTCGACCTGACCACGCGCCGTGCCGTCGGCGCGGAGGCTCTGGCCCGGTTCGCCGGGCAGCCGTACCGG
Organism: Actinoplanes sp. NPDC024001; assembly: GCF_040638955.1. Taxonomy (NCBI): domain Bacteria; kingdom Bacillati; phylum Actinomycetota; class Actinomycetes; order Micromonosporales; family Micromonosporaceae; genus Actinoplanes; species Actinoplanes sp. NPDC024001. The sequence goes on along the minus strand of NZ_JBEZZB010000004.1, from coordinate 96,798 downwards.
CCGCCGAACGAATGGTTCGACGAGGCGTGGCAGGCCGGACTCGGCCCGGACCTGGAGCTGCGGGCGGTCACCGCCGAGGGGGTGGAGACCGCCGAGGAGGTCGGCGTGCTGCTCGACACCGGGGTCCGGCTGGCGCAGGGCTATCACCTCGGCCGCCCCGCCCCGGCGTGGCCGGCTGAGCACTACCGGAACGAACTGCTGGTCGCCGGCCGCTGACGGGCAGGTTCAGCGACGGAAGTGCTCGACCAGGGTGGTGAGTTCCCCGGCGAGCCGGGACAGGTCGGTGGCGGCCTGCTGAGTGGTCCGGGCGCCGGTGGCCGTGACGGTGGCGACCTGGGCGACCTCCGACACCGACCGGGCCACCTCGCCGCTGCTGGAGGCGGCCTCGGCGACGGTACGGCTCATCTCGGCCGTCGTCGCGGTCTGCTCCTCGACCGCGGAGGCGATCGTGGTGGTGTAGTCGCCGATCTGGTTGATCACTTCGGTGATCTCGTCGATGGCCGTGGAGGCGGACTCGCTGGAGGCCTGGATCGCGCTGATCCGGCTGGTGATCTCGTCGGTGGCGCGGGCGGTCTGCTGGGCCAGCTCCTTGACCTCACCGGCGACCACGGCGAACCCCTTGCCCAGCTCACCGGCGCGAGCGGCCTCGATCGTCGCGTTGAGCGCCAGCAGGTTGGTCTGTTCCGCGATGCTGGTGATCAGCCGGACCACGTCGCCGATCTCGGCGCTGGCCGCGCCCAGTTCGGCGACCTGGGCGGTGGTGGCCCGCGCCGTGTTCACCGCGCGGTTGGCGACCTGGGCGGCCTGGGCCGCATTGTTGGCGATCTCGGCGATGGAGGCGCTCATCTCCTCAGCACCGGCGGCGATGGTCTGCACGCTGCCGTTGGTGGTCTCGCTGGCGGTGCTGGCCAGGGCAGCCTTGTCGGAAGTGTCGTTCACCCCGGACTGCAGCTGGCCGCTGACCGCCGACAGCTGTTGCGCGGACCCGGAGAGGGTCACGGCGACCTCGGCCATCCGGTTGACGCTGTCACGGACCGCGGCGGTGCTGGTGTTGAGTTCCTCGGCCATGCGGCCCAACTCGTCGCGGCTGTGCACGTCGGCCGTCACGGTGAGGTCACCGGCGGCCAGGGCGCGGGTCACGTGCCGTACGCCGGTGATGGTGCCCATGATTCCGCGCACCACCAGGAACGCGACCGCGCCGGCCAGCAACACCCCGGCCACCAGGACGGCGATCACCGTGGTCCGGGCGGTGCGGTAGGCGGCGGCGGTCTCGGCGCGTTTGTCGGCGGCGACCCGCAACTCGATGGTGACCAGGTCTTTGAGTGCGTCGATGCTGGCCTGCCGCAGCGGGCGGGCCTGGCTGTCGCGGGCGGCGGTGAACCCGGCGACGTCGTTGCGGGTGGCCAGCGGCACCAGCGTGCCGTCACGGAGTTCTTGCAGGCTGCTCCAGCTCTCCCGGAACTTCGCGACGGCTTCTTCCCGGCCGGTCATGTCCGTGGCGGTGTAGCGCGCGAACACGGTGTCGATGTCCGCGTCGGCCGCCTCGATGGCTTCCTGATCGGTGGCCCTGTCCGCCGCAGTCCGCGAGAGTGCCAGGTCCAGCGTCGCCGTCCAGCTTCGGTTCACCCCGCCGCGGACCTCGCTGAGGTCGGCGACCGGCACCAGATTCTGGCTGTAGAGGTATTCGTTGGCGTCGGCCGCCGCCGAGAGCCGGCTCAGCCCGATCAGGCCGATGATGACGGCCGTGAGCAGCGCCGCCAGCACCGCTACGTAAACCTTGACCCGCACTGACAGATCGGAGAACCACCCCACAGACGAATACCACCACGCGCGAGGTCCGAGAGCCGCCTGAATGCCGGGAATGTGGGAGCCGGGCGGTGTGTCAGTCGACACGAATCCGACACGGAGCCGTGATTCTCCGTTCTCAGCCCGTAGCTTTGAGTGCTGCCCCGGGCAGCTCGTCGCCGCGCGCCTGGCTGACGCTGACCCCGTGAGGGTGGAGATGGAGCACGCCGAGTGACCGTCATGACTGACCTGCGACTGATCGACCTGCCCGAGATCACCATCGAGCCCGAGGCTCCGGCGCTGTTCAGCACCTGGTCAGCCCCGGTGCGCCGGACCCTGATGGACATCCTCGACGCGACCGTCCGGGCCCACCCGGGCGCCCAGGCGATCGACGCCGGCGGCACCACCCTCACCTACCGTGAGCTGGCGGTCGAGGTCGACGCGGTGCGGGCGACACTGGCCGGGCACGGGATCGGCGCCGGCGACCGGGTCGGCATCCGGGTCTCGTCCGGCACCGCCGAGCTCTACCTCGCCATCCTCGGCGTGCTGGCGGCCGGCGCGGCGTATGTGCCGGTCGACGCCGACGACCCGGACGAGCGTGCGGAGCTCGTCTTCGCCGAGGCCGGCGTCAGCGCGGTCATCGGTGACGGCCTCGGGGTGTCGGTGCGCCGCCGGCCCGAGGGCCGTCCGGGCCGCCCCGGGCCGGACGACGACGCCTGGATCATCTTCACCTCCGGCTCGACCGGCACGCCGAAGGGCGTCGCCGTCACGCACGCCGCCGCGGCCGCGTTCGTGGACGCCGAGGCGCAGCTGTTCCTGGTCGGCGAGGAGGTCGAGCCGATCGGCCCGCACGACCGGGTGCTGGCCGGGCTGTCGGTGGCGTTCGACGCCTCCTGCGAGGAGATGTGGCTGGCCTGGCGGCACGGCGCCTGCCTGGCCCCGGCCGCGCGCTCACTGGTGCGCAGCGGTGTCGACCTGGGCCCGTGGATGGCCGAGCAGCGCATCACGATCGTCTCCACGGTGCCCACGCTGGCCGCGCTGTGGCCGGCCGAGGCGCTCGACGAGGTCCGGCTGCTGATCTTCGGCGGCGAGGCCTGCCCGCCCGAGCTCGCGGAACGTCTCGCGGTCGAGGGGCGCGAGGTCTGGAACACGTACGGCCCGACCGAGGCGACCGTGGTGGCCTGCGCGGCGCCGCTGACCGGGGAGGGCCCGGTGCGCATCGGGTTGCCGCTGGCCGGCTGGGAACTCGCCGTGGTCGGCCCGGACGGTGAGCCGGTCGCGATGGGCGCGACCGGCGAGCTGGTCATCGGCGGGGTCGGCCTGGCCCGCTACCTGGACGCGGCCAAGGACGCCGAGAAGTTCGCGCCGCTGCCGTCGCTCGGCTGGCAGCGGGCGTACCGCAGTGGCGACATCGTGCGCGCCGAGCCGGAGGGGCTGGTGTTCCTCGGCCGCGGCGACGAGCAGGTGAAGCTCGGCGGGCGCCGGATCGAGCTGGGCGAGGTGGACGCGGCACTGCAGGCGCTGCCCGGTGTCGCCGGCGCGGCCGCCGCGGTGAAACGGACGGCTGCGGGCAACCAGCTGCTGGTGGGTTATCTGGTGCCGCACGACGGCGCGGAATTCGACGTGGCGGCGGCGACCGCACGGATCCGCGAGCAGTTGCCGGCTGCCCTCGTACCCCTGCTGGCTGTGGTGGACAGCCTGCCCACCCGGACCTCCGGCAAGGTGGACCGGGCCGCGCTGCCCTGGCCGCTGGCGACCGCCGGGCCGGAGGCCGGCGAGCTGACCGCGACCGAGGAGTGGCTGGCCGGCGGCTGGGAGGAGATCCTCGGGGTCCGCCCGGCCGAGGCGAACGCCGACTTCTTCAGCAGTGGCGGCAGCAGCCTGAACGCGGCGCAATTGGTGGGCTGGATCCGGCTGCGGCACCCGCAGGTGTCGGTGGCCGACGTCTATCAGCATCCCCGGCTCTCGCAGATGGCCGCGGTCCTCGACAACCTCGGCACCACGACCACGACCCGCCGTGAGGTGCGGCCCACTCCCCTGTGCGCCGGGCTGATCCAGGCGCTGCTGATCCTGCCGATGCTCGCGCTGGTCGGGCTGCGCTGGCTGGTCGTGCTCGCGGCGATCAGCAACCTGGTCCCGTGGGCGCCGACGGTCAGCTGGTGGTGGATCGCGGCGGGCTGGCTGCTGCTGTCCAGCCCGCCCGGACGGATCGCCATCGCGGCCGGGGGCGCCCGGCTGCTGCTGCGCGGCGTGCGCCCCGGCGACCACCCTCGCGGCGGTGGCGTGCATCTGCGGTTGTGGGCGGCCGAGCGGCTGGCCGAGCTGAGCGGCGCGACCGGCGTCGCCGGGGCCGGATGGATGATCACCTATGCGAAGGCGCTCGGCGCGAAGATCAGCGAAGACGTCGATCTGCACTCCGCGCCGCCGGTCACCGGCCTGTTGAAGCTGGGCCGTGGCGCGGCCGTCGAGCCCGAGGTCGACCTGTCCGGCTACTGGGTGGACGGCGACGTCGTACGGATCGGTGCGGTGCGTGTCGGCGCCCGCGCCCGCGTCGGCGCCCGGAGCACGCTGATGCCCGGCGCCCGCGTCGGCAAGGGCGCGAAGGTGGCCGCCGGCTCGACGGTGACCGGTGCCGTGCCGGCGAACCAGCGCTGGGCCGGCTCACCGGCCGGGCCTGCCGCCAAGGACGCGGCGGACTGGCCGGCGCAGCGGCCGCCGCGCCGCTCGAAGTTCTGGGTGGCCGCCTACAGTGTGACCGCCCAGCTGCTGGGCCTGCTGCCGGTGGTGGCCCTGTTGCCGGCGCTGGCGCTGCTGCTCAGCCGGCCGGATCTCGGTGCCGCGCTTCTCGCCGTCCCCGTGGCGGCTGTCGTCTACTTCGTCGGCTACGCCGTGCTCGTGCTCGTCGCCGTCCGCGCACTCAGCATCGGTGTGCGCGCCGGTTACCACCCGGTGCACGGTCGGGTGGCCTGGCAGGTGTGGACCACCGAGCGTCTGATGGGGATGGCGCGGGCCGCGCTGTTCCCGATGTACGCCAGCCTCTTCACCCCGGTGTGGCTGCGGCTGCTCGGCGCGAAGGTGGGCCGCGGCGCCGAGGTGTCCACGGTGCTGGCACTGCCGGCGATGACGACCGTCGACGACGGGGCGTTCCTGGCCGACGACACGATGGTCGCCACCTACGAGCTGAGCCACGGCTGGCTGCGGGTCGCCCCGGCCCGGATCGGCAAGCAGGCGTTCCTCGGCAACTCCGGGATGGCGGCGCCCGGCCGGTCGGTGCCGAAACGGGGACTGGTCGGGGTGCTGTCGTCGGCGCCGCGCAAGGCGAAGAAGGGCTCGTCGTGGCTGGGCGCCCCGCCGATGCCGTTGCGCCGCACCGTCGAGTCGGGTGACGCCAGCCGTACCTATGCCCCGCCGCTGCGGTTGAAGCTGGCACGCGCCGCGATCGAGCTGTGCCGCATCGTGCCGGTGATGTGCGCCGGCGCCCTGGCCGTGCTGGTGCTCGCCGCGCTCGCGTGGGTGTGGCAGAGCGCCGGCGGCTGGGCCGCCGCGCTCGTCGCCGGGCCGGTGATGCTCGGCGCGGCGATCACCGCCGCGCTGCTGGCGTCGGCCGCGAAGTGGCTGCTGGTGGGCCGGTTCCGGGTCACCGACCAGGCACTGTGGACGTCGTTCGTCTGGCGCAACGAGCTCGCCGACACGTTCGTCGAGGTGCTCGCCGCGCCGTGGGTGTTCCGGTTCGCCAGCGGCACGCCCCTGCTGAACCTGTGGCTGCGGACCCTCGGCGCGAAGATCGGCCGGGGCGCGTGGCTGGAGACGTTCTGGCTGCCGGAGTACGACCTGGTGCGGCTCGGCCCCGGCGCCACCGTCAACCGGGGGTGCGTGGTGCAGACCCACCTGTTCCATGATCGGATCATGAGCATGGATGAGGTCACTCTGGGCGCGGGCGCCACCCTCGGCCCGCACGGCATCGTGCTGCCCGGCGCGAGCATCGGCGCGCGCACCACCGTCGGTCCCGGTTCGCTGATCACGCGCGGCGACAACGTGCCCGACGACAGCCGGTGGATCGGCAACCCGATCGCGGCCTGGCGATGAACCCGGCGCTGCGGCCGGGTGATCCCTCGCCGGGCGCCGACCGTTCCACCGACTCCTACCTGCCCGAACACGGCAACGGTGGGTACCGGGTGCTGCACTACGACCTCGACCTGGACTACCGGGTGGTGACCAACCGGCTCGCCGGCCGGGCGGTCATCACGGCCCGGGCGGTCCAGTCGCTGTCGCGGTTCAGCCTCGACCTCGGCCGCTTTCGCGTCCAGGACGTGCGGGTCGACGGGCGGCCGGCCAAGTTCGGCCTGCGGCCGAACAAGCTGCGGATCAAGCCGGAGCGGCCGATCGGTTACGGCGCCATCTTCACCATCGAGATTCGGTACGGCGGGGAGCCGCACCCCATCGCCGGCCGGTGGGGCGACATCGGCTGGGACGAGCTGACCGACGGGGCGCTGGTGGCGAGCCAGCCGAACGGGGCGCCGTCCTGGTTCCCGTGCAACGACCGGCCCGACGACAAGGCCACGTTCCTGGTGTCGGTGACCGCCGCGTCGCCGTACACCGTGCTGGTGACCGGCGACCTGGTCGCCCGGCGCCGCCGGGCCGGCACGACCACCTGGGTCCATGAGCGCACCGAGCCGACCGCGCCGTACCTGATGAGCGTCCAGATCGGACGCTACGAGCAGGTGGAGCTGGCGGCCGGCCGGGTGGTGCAGCGGGCGGCGATCCCGCCGCGGCTGCGCGCGGCCTTCCGGCACGACTTCGGCCGGCACGGCGAGATCATGGCGAGTCTGGAGGGGTGGTTCGGCCCCTACCCGTTCCGGGAGTACGTCGTGGTGGTCACCGACGACGACCTGGACGACCCGGTCGAGGCTCAGGGCATGGCCGTCTTCGGGCGCAACCACGTCGACGGGCGGCGCACCCACGAGCGGCTGGTCGCGCACGAGCTGGCGCACCAGTGGTTCGGCAACAGCCTGACGATCGCGGACTGGCGGCACATCTGGCTCAACGAGGGCTTCGCGACGTACGCCGAATGGCTGTGGTCGGAGATCTCCGGCGGCCGTTCGGTGAACGCGCACGCGGCCCAGTGGCACGCCTGGCTGCGGACCCGCCCGGCGCCGATCGCCGTCGCCGACCCCGGTGTGGACCGGATGTTCGATCCGCTGGTCTACAAGCGCGGGGCACTGACCCTGCACGCCCTGCGGCAGCGGGTGGGCGATCTCGCGTTCTTCGCGCTGCTGCGGTCGTGGACCGCCGAGCACCAGCACCGGACGGTGACGACCGGGCAGTTCCGGGACCACGCCAAGCGGTTCGCGACGGAGCCGTTGGACGGCCTGTTCGCCGCGTGGCTGGACCGCCCGGCGTTGCCCCCGCTCCCTCGGGTCTCGTGACCGTCAGGAGATCGGGACCAGCAGGAACCCGCGCCGGTCGTAGAACCCGCCCGAGTCGCAGTCGTACGGGCAGGCGAACCCGGTGATCGCGCCCCGGTCGTTGATGTCCGAGGCCGAGTAGAGGGTGACACCGGCGGGCAGGCCGGGCACCCGGGTGTTGAGGTCGACCATCCGGCCGTTCTGCCAGAGGAACGCCCGCGCGTCGTAGGTGGCGGTGGTGGGAATGGTGGCGACCCCGACCACCTGACCGGCTTCGTTGATCGACTTGGCTTCGGAGTACCGGCCGCCCAGGGTGCCGAGGTCACGGATGGTCCCGTTGCGCCAGAGCGCGGCGTGCACCTGCGCGGCGGTGTTCTGGGAGGCGCCAACGACGTCACCGCGATCGTTGATGCCGGTGGCGTAGGTGGATTCGGTGGTGCCGCCGAGGGTGCCCAGGTCCTTGAGGGCGCCGCCGGTCCAGAGGAAGGCGTGCAGGCCGCCCTCGGGCACGGAGGCGCCGCCCACCACGTGACCGTGGTTGTTCACCGCGTAGGCGATGCCGTCGGTGCCGTACCGGCCGGCGGCGCCACCGAGCGTGCCCAGGTCGATGATCCGGCCGTCCTTCCAGACCACGGCCCGTTCCGGCTCGCCCTGCTGCGCGAACCGGGTGCCGACGACGACGCCGCTGTCGTTGACGTCGCGGGCGGCGCTGCCGCTGCCCGGCCCGTAGCCGGTGCCCAGGTCGGTCAGCACGCCACCGGTGTGCCGGAAGGCGTGCGGCGGGTCGGTGAAGTTGACGTGCGTGTGGCCGACCACGACGCCCTGCTCGTTCACCGCGGTGGCCGCGCTGTCAGCGGTGCCCAGGTCACGGAAGACGCCGTTGCGCCAGCTGAAGGCGTGGATGCTGAAGGGCCCGGCGATCGTCGAGTGGCCGACGACCGTACCGCAGTTGTTGAGGCCGGCTGCTTCGCTGCTCGCTGCTGCCGAGGAGGGTGCGCCGATCGCACCCAGGTCGATGTACCGGTAGCGCGGCAGAGCCGCCGCGGCCGAGGCCGCGGCGGGCGCCACCACGCCGGCTCCGATCGATATCGCGGACGCCGCCAGGACGGCCGCCATCCCCCGTGATCGCTTCATGCCATCGATCATGGTGGACATCGGGGACGCCGGGTCTTACCGATCCCTTACGGCTCTACCTTTAGTTAAATTAATAATCTTTCGTTGACAGGGGCGGAGTGCTTCTCCATGCTGATGCGACACCCCCAGCAAAGGAGTAGGTCCCGTTGAGGCCTTCAGACACCGCCTGGCTCTCTCAGGAGACGGGGCGTCTGCTCGACTTCGGCCGCGCTTTCCCGCACCCGCTCGGCGGAGCCGCGTGGCTGCGCACGGACGGCACACCGGACGTCGACGCGCCGGTGCACACCTGGATCACCGCGCGCATGACGCACGTCTACAGCCTCGCCCACCTGCTCGGCGTGCCCGGCGCCGGCGCGCTCGCCGACGTGGCACTCGCCGGCCTGACCGGTGTCCTGCACGACCGGGAGCACGGCGGCTGGCATCCCGCTGTCGCCGCCGACGGCCACCCGGCACCCGGCAAGTCCTGCTACGACCACGCGTTCGTGGTGCTCGCCGCCGCGTCGGCGACCATCGCCCGGCGGCCCGGCGCCCCCGCGCTGCTGACCGAGGCGCTCGACACCCTGGTCGGGCGCTTCTGGGACGACGAGCACGAGATGTTCGCCGACCAGTGGGACACCGGGTGGAACCGGCGGGACGACTACCGCGGCCTCAACGCCAACATGCACGCGGTCGAAGCGATGACAGCCGCGTTCGACGCCACCGGCCGGCGGGACTTCCTGCAGCGGGCGCTCGCCATCACCGGGCGGACTGTGGGCTGGGCGCGGGACCACGGATGGCGCCTGCCGGAACACTTCGACGCCCAGTGGCAGCCGCGCCTGGACTACCACCGCGACCAGCCGCACGACCCGTTCAAACCGTTCGGCGCCACCGTGGGTCATGCCCTGGAGTGGTCGCGGCTCATCCTGCACCTGGAGGCCGCGCTCGGGCCGGAGGCGGAGGATTGGATGCTTCCGGGAGCTCGGGCGCTCTTCGATCAGGCGGTCGACGACGGCTGGGCGGTCGACGGCGCTCCCGGTTTCGTCTACACGACCGACTGGGACGGCACGCCGGTCGTCCGCCAGCGGATGCACTGGGTCGCCGCGGAGGCGATCGCGGCGGCGGCCGCGCTGCACACCCGCACCGGCGAGCAGCGGTACGCCACCTGGTGCGAGACCTGGTGCGACCACGTGCGCGAGCATTTCGTGGACCCGGAACACGGCTCGTGGTGGCACGAACTGGACCCCGCCAACCGTCCGGCGGCGACGACCTGGCCGGGCAAACCGGACCTCTACCACGCCGTACAGGCGATGTTGATCCCCCGGGCGCCGCTGGCGCCGGGCCTGGCGGCCGCGTGCGCGAAGTCCGGAGTGGTGCGATGAGACCGTTCCTCGTGGTGGGCGAGGCGATCCTCGACGTCATCTCCGAATCCGGCCACGACCGGGAGCTGCCCGGCGGCAGCCCGGCCAACGTCGCCGCCGGCCTCGGCCGGCTCGGGCACCAGGTGGGCCTGTGGGCCCACATCGGAGCAGACCACGCGGGTACGGTGCTGCGCGAGCACCTCACCGCCTCGGGCGTCGACCTGCTGGCGCCGGTGGCGGGTGTGAGTTCCCGCGCGCACGCCCGGATCCAGCCGGACGGGTCGGCGCGCTACGAGTTCACGGTGGACTGGCCGCGCTGGCCGGGCGGCCCGGCACCGGACGAGCCCGCCGAGCACGTGCACACCGGCTCGATAGCCGCGCTGATGCCACCGGGAGCCGACGACGTGGAGCAGCTGCTGCGGCAACGCCGTGCGGCCGCGACCGTCAGCTTCGACCCCAACGTCAGGCCATCGCTGATCGGCTCGCCGGACGAGTCCCGTGCCCGGGTGGAGACCCTGGTGGCCGCGAGCGACGTGGTGAAGGCCAGCGACGAGGATCTCGCGTGGCTCTACCCGGGCGTGCCGCCTCTCGACTCCGCACGCAAGTGGCTGGCGCTGGGCCCGTCATTGGTGTGCGTGACGCTGGGCGCGGAGGGGGCCTTCGCGGTGGCCGGCGACCTTGATGTGGCGGTCCCGCCGGTTCCGGTCACGGTCGCCGACACCGTCGGGGCCGGTGACGCCTTCATGTCCGGCCTGCTCGACGCGTTGTGGGAGCGCCGGTTGCTGGGCGTCGAAGCCCGGCTGCGGCTGGGTGCTGTCACGGGCGAGACGATCCGTCAGGTGCTCTCCCGTGCGGCGCTGGTCGCGGCCATCACGGTCTCGCGCGCGGGCGCTGCCCCGCCTACCGCAGAGGAGGTCTCCGCATGGGAACGCTGACCGGGGCGGTGGCTGCTGCGATGACGGCGGTGGTAGCGCTGGCCACTCCGGCGGCGGCCGCCGCGCCCTCCGGCACCGCGCAGTCGTCTGGCATCGCAGGCTCATCCGTCACCGCGCCGTCGTCCGGCACCGCAGGTACATCCGTCACCGCGCCGTCGTCCGGCACCGCAGGTACATCCGTCACCGCGCCGTCGTCCGGCGTCGCAGCTTCGTCCGGCATCGCGGGCTCGCCCAGGTATTGCACACGTGCGCCGGCCCCAGGCGAGGGCGTCCTTCCGGTTACCTTCCAAGGTCGGCAGTATCCGGTGACCGTCTACGTTCCGGCCGGCGCGCGGCACGGCGAGCGCCTGCCGGCAATCCTCAATCTGCACGGCACGCAGAGCACCGGCAGCAACCAGCTGCACTACAGCGACATGAAGCCGTCCGCCGACGCCGGCCGCTACCTCGTCCTGGCGCCCAGCGGGGTGATTCCGGCCGCCAGCGGCTTCGCCTGGAACGTCCCCGGCGTGGGAACCCCACCGCACGCCGCGCGCGACGACGTCGCCTTCCTGGACCAGGTCATCGCTACCGCGGTCACCTCACTGTGCGCCGACCCCAAGCGCGTCTACGGCACCGGCTACTCCGGCGGCGGCCGCATGATCTCCGCCTTCGCCTGCCACCGCCCACACCGGCTCGCCGCCATCGCACCCGTCGCGGGCCTGCGCGCCGGACGCCCGGATCCGCTCGACCCGTCCCGGCCCGATCCGCAGTCCTGCACCCCGGCCCGGCCCGTCCCGGTGCTCACCTTCCACGGTCTCCAGGACTGGACCAACCCGTTCCAGGGCGGCGGCTCCGAGTACTGGCGCTATTCCGTACCCGCAGCCCAGCAACGCTGGGCCACCATCAACAACTGCGCGAGCAAGGCACGCACGGTCACTCTCACCCCACAAATCTCCAAGATCACGTACGCAGGCTGCCGCCACGGCGCAGAGGTGGTCCTCTACACCGTGGCCGACGGCGGGCACACCTGGCCCGGCACCCCGGTCGACAACGGCAACGGCACGGTCACCCACGAGATCAACGCCAACCAGCTCATGTGGCGCTTCTTCCAGCGCTACCGCGTCCACCCCAACCAAGCACCAGCCGCTCCGCCCGGCTGACACTCAGCGTCCCTCCATCCCGCCCGAACCAGCTCGAGCACCAGCCACCCCGCCCAGCAGACACACCCGAAGCAACTCCGAACAGCAGCCACCCCCACCGGCTGACACCCAGAGTCCCCTCGCCCCACACGAAGCAGCCCTGAACGTCAGCCGTCCCGTGCGGCTGACACCCAGACTCCCCTCACCCCGCACGAAGCAGCCCTGAACGTCAGCCGTCCCGTGCGGCTGACACCCAGAGTCCCCTCACCCCGCACGAAGCAGCCCTGAACGTCAGCCGCCCCGTGCGGCTGACACCCAGAGTCCCCTCACCCCACACGAAACAGCCCTCAACAGCAGCCGCCCCGTGCGGCTGACACCCAGAGTCCC
>NZ_JBEZZB010000004.1:0-84598 GCF_040638955.1 Actinoplanes sp. NPDC024001 | reverse complement strand
GCAGCCGCCCCGTGCGGCTGACACCCAGAGTCCCCTCACCCCACACGAAACAGCCCTCAACAGCAGCCGCCCCGTGCGGCTGACACCCAGAGTCCCTGCACTCCCTCGGAAACAGCCCTGAGCGGCAGCTGACTGGAGGGCTCCGGGGTGGGCTCTTCCTGCCTCGCACGGCTGGTCACAGCAGACCTGGCGTGGAAGCTGCTCTAGAGGTGAGCAGCGCGAGCGTAGGGGGAAATCGGCACGCCGGTTCCCCGCTCCGCTTCAGTTCTCGGCTTTCCTTTTGGCGAGCAGCTGCAGGGCGTTCGCCGGGTTGGCGTTCATCGTTTGGACGGCGATCTCGCGGGTGGCGGCGATCGCGAAGCTGTCGCGCAGGAGATCATGCAGCCACTCGGCGCTGTGGTGCCGGCAGACAGCGCCGTCGCTGGTCTCGAAGACGCCGTAGGTGCCGTAGGCCGCCGCGTCCCGTTCGTATCGGGCCACGTTGCGCCGGTCGGCCTGCAGCAGCAGATCGCTGACATACAGCAGACCGCCCGGCCGGAGAACACGGGCGAGCTCACCCACGAGTTGCTGCTGTCCCGCATCGCTGGGGACGCAGGTGAGCACGGCGATGAGAAGCACCGCGTCGACGCTGCCGTCCGGGTACGGCAAAGCCGGCGGGTCGAGCAGCACGCGGAAGCCGAGTTCGGGATGACTGCACCGGGCGCGTTCGATGAGGCTCGGCGACGTGTCGACGCCCTCCACGTCGCGGAATCCTTGCTGCCGCGCCAGCCCGGTGACCCGCCCATAGCCGCAGCCGTAGTCAACGATCCGGGCCGAGGCGGCCAGCCCCGACAGCCAGGTGAAGTCGATCGGATGGGTGAAGGTCTTCGCAGCGCCCGAGGTGTCCCAGTAACCGCGTTGATTGTCCAGCTCCGGCACGCCAGCGATCGTCTCATGCGGAATCACTGCGACGGCCCCGTCAGAACGGTCCGCCGTCGTACGCATCCCGGATTTTCTCCCCGTGCAGATCCGCCGCCGACCTGTAGAACGTGCCGCCTTCATTCGCTTGAGCGCCGCGATGGCCGGGTGTGGCGGCAGAACCGCGCGGCAGTCGTGGAACCGGTCGGCGCAACAGGGCGCTGAGCAGCACATACAGCCTCCCGGTGTCGACCGTCACCACGCCCGCCAACGCCCAGTTCGACGTGCCTCGATGCACAACCGGACGCCAGCCCGTACCTGCTGGTGCCGAGCGACACTGGGAGGCCTGTGGTTCGTGCATCGAGTGCCGTTCCAGGTACAAGTGGAGCGTGCTGAAACGGGGTGTGCGGGCTACGGGTTACCTGCTGGGCACGCTGGGCACCGCCGCGGTGACGCTGGTGGGGCTGCCGCTGTTGTGCGTGCCCGCCGTCGGGCGGCCGTGGGCAGGCCGGCACCGCCGGTGGGCCGGGCGGATCCGCGGCGTCACGGTGCCGCCGGGCCAGCCGCTGCGCCGCTGGTACTGGGTCTGGCTTCCGGCACACGTGGTGGCCGGGCTGGCCGCCGGGCTGCTCACGGTGCTGGCCGTCGGCAACCTGCTGACCGCCATGGTGGTGACCCCGCTGTGGTGGGCGTTCCCGGCCGACGAGCCGGCCAAGCTCTTCTTCGACGTGCCGGTGCGGGACTGGGGCACTGCCCTGGCCCTCGGTGCGGCGGAGATCGTCGTACTCTCCGCGGTGGTGTTCCTGCTGTTGCCGCTGCTGGCCGACGGGTATGCCAGGGCCACGCTGGCACTGCTGGCCCCGTCGCCGGCCGAGCGGCTCGCCGACCGGGTCGAGGTGCTGACCCGGACCCGGGCGGACGTGCTGGAGGCGCACAGCGCCGAACTGCGCCGCATCGAACGGGACCTGCACGACGGCACGCAGGCCCGGCTGGTCGCGATCGCGATGCGGCTGGCGGTGGCCCGGGACGCGCTGCCGGACGACCCGGCGCTGGTGGATCGGCTGCTGCGGGAGGCACACGAGAGCACCGAGGAGGCAATGACCGAGTTGCGGGACGTGATCCGTACGATGTACCCGCCGATCCTGGCCGACCGTGGACTGGCCGGCGCGCTCCGCACGGTGGCCGCCCGCAGCGGGATCCGCACCGACGTGGAGGTCGGCGAGTTGGGGAAGGTGCCGGCGGCGGTGGAGGCGGTGGCGTATTTCGCGGCCGCTGAGGCGCTCACCAACGTGACCAAGCACAGCCGGGCCGATGCGGCCGTGGTCCGTGCTCACCGGCACGGCGACCAGCTCTCGATCGTGATCCGCGACGACGGCGCCGGCGGTGCGGACGAGGCGGCCGGCAGTGGCCTGGCCGGGATCCGCCGCCGGGCGGAGGCTCTGGACGGCGTCGTCACCGTTTCCAGCCCGCCGGGCGGGCCGACCACACTCACCGTGGAGTTGCCGTGCGGGTAGTCATCGCCGAGGACAACGTGCTGCTCTCCTCCGGCCTGGAGCTGCTGCTGGCCCGCCGCGGTTTCGAGGTCGTGGCGACCGCCACCGACGCGGACGCCTTCCTCGCCGCGGTCGGCGAGCACCGCCCGGACGTGACGATTGTGGACGTACGCCTGCCGCCGTCGTTCCGCGACGAGGGCATCCGTGCCGCGCTGCGCGCCCGCCGCGACCATCCCGGTCTGCCCGTGCTGGTGCTGTCCCAGTACGTCGAGCACGAGTACGCCTCGGAGCTGCTCGCCAGCGCCCCGACCGGGGTGGGCTATCTGCTCAAGGACCGGGTGAGCCGGGTCGACGAGTTCGTCGACGCCCTGCGACGGGTTGCCGCCGGCGGCACCGCGCTGGATCCGGAGGTGGTCGCCCAACTGCTGAACCGCCGCAGCGACCCGCTCGCCACGCTGACCCGCCGGGAGCGGGAGTTGCTGGCATTGATGGCGCAGGGACACGACAACGCCACGATCGCGGCCCGGCTGTTCATCACCGACAACGCGGTGCACAAACACATCAGCAACATCTTCGCCAAGCTGGGCCTGGCAGCCACCGACAGCGGTCACCGCCGGGTGCTCGCCGTCCTCGCCTACCTGCGAGCCTGACCGCCACCCGAGCCCGACTAGGAAGTAAACGAGCCGCAGCCCGCCGCCCGAGCCCGACGGCGAGTCAGCGGGCCGCAACCCGCCACCCGAGCCCGCCGAGCGCGTCAGCGAGCCGCAACCCGTCACTCGCGTACGCCGATCGCGTCGACGGGCTGGGGCCGCATGGCGAGCCGAGTCGCGATCATGATGCCGGACCAGCCGAGCAGCGCGGCGACACCGACGATGCCCAAGTAGGCCAGCGGTGGGACGGAAGGCAACACCGTCCGGGTCAGCCCGAGACTCGTACCGATCAGCGCCGGAATCGCGGCCAGCGTGCCGATGAGGACGGCCGCAACCACGATGATCCGTGTCTCGCTGCGCATCATCGCGCGCACCTGCCGCCGGGTGGCGCCGACCAGTTGCAGCAGGGCGAACTCGCGGATGCGTGCCGCGGTGGCCATCACCAGCGTGTTCACGACGGCAATCGCCAGATAGCCGAGCAGAACCGCGTTGAGGAGGTAACCGACCGCCGACTCACCGGCGGCGGCTTCCCGCTGTGCGGCGGCGAACGCCTCACGGTCGTCGACCCGAACCGTCGGAAAAGGCTCGACGGCGGAGCGCAGCTCATCCGCCGCCCCATCAGCCGCCGCGACCAGCATCGCGAAGTCCAGCCGGTTGGTCGTGTGCTCCAGGACCAGGTCGTGCGGCAGGGTGACGTCGCCGAGGCCGAGTCCCCGCTCGTAGACCGCCACCACCGTGGGCCGGATCGGCGTGCCGTCACCCAGATACAGATCGACGGTGTCACCGAGCCCCACGCCGAGGGTGCCGGCCGCGATCCGGCTCACCGCCACCGTGTCGCCCCGCAGCCGCGCCACGTCGCCGTCGAGCACGTCGGGGTCCATCGTTTCGGCGAGCCGCTCGCCGCTGACGCCCTGCACCGCATAGGGCCGGAACTGCCGGTCGTCCCCCGAGCCGAACGTCGCCAGTGCCCGGGTGCGCACCACCGGGGTGACCGCCGAGACACCGGGCACACCCCGCAGCACCTCAGCGATCTCGGGCGACAGTCCGGCCGATGTGGACGTGACGACATAGTCCGCACGCAGCCCGTCGACCGCCTGATCCCGCGCGGCCGCGCTCGCCGTCGTACCACTGAACAGCTGGCCGGCGGCGAGGGTGATGCCCATGATCAGCGGGGTGGTCGCGGCGGCGAGCCGCCGCGAGTTGGCGTGCGCGTTCGCCGTTGCGAGGAACCCGCTGGCGCCCGCCCGGCGGTTGAGCCACGGCCCGAGCAGTGTGACCGCACCGCCGAGCAGCCGCGGCCCCAGCAGCGCGATGGCGAAGACCAGCAGGAACGCCGAGAAGGCGGCGCTTTCCGCGGCCCCTTCGCCGGGAAGCTCCAGCGGCAGCCAGATCGCGGCGGCGAGACCGGCCGGGATCAGCAGCACGCCGACGGTCAACCGCACCCCTCCGAGCTCGGGCGGTTCCACGGCGGCCTCGCCGAGCGCGTCCACCGGCTTGAGCTTGGCCGCACGCCGCGCGGCTATCCAGCCGCCCGAGCGAGCGGCGACCAGGCACAGCACGATCGCCACCAGGACGGGCAGCGGCCCGATCGTCAGTGCGAAATCCCCGGGTACGGCGCCGACCAGCACGAACGCCTCACGGAGGAGGATGCTCAGCCCGATGC
Organism: Actinoplanes sp. NPDC024001; assembly: GCF_040638955.1. Lineage (NCBI taxonomy): Bacteria > Bacillati > Actinomycetota > Actinomycetes > Micromonosporales > Micromonosporaceae > Actinoplanes > Actinoplanes sp. NPDC024001. Next base: position 79,895 of record NZ_JBEZZB010000004.1, on the reverse strand, counting down.
CCGGGATCGCCCCCAGCACCGCCCCGAGCGTGCCCACCACCGTCGTCTCGGCGGCGATCAGGCCGAGCACCTGTTTCGGGGTGGCGCCGATGGCTCGCAGCAGTGCCACTTCGCGCAGCCGCTGCCGCACCGACAGGGCGAGCGTGCTCGCCACAACGATCATGATGATCAGGACCATGCTGCCGCCGAACGCCAGCGCCAGCTCGCTGACGAACGACCGTGTGCTGCCGATGTCGAGAAATTCCGCCTCGCTGCGGTCGCCGCCGGTGTGGACGACCACCCCGGGAACGGCCGCCTCGATCGCATCCGCCAGCTGTGCGCCGCCGGCACCGGGCGCGGCCAGCACGCCGATCGTGTCCACCCGGTCTGGTCGGCCGGTCAGTTCCCGGGCCCGGTCGTCGGTGAAGAACAGCGCAGACTGCCGGCCGGTTTCTCCGCCGGGCAGGCCGGCGATGCCGCTCACCCGGTAGGTCGAGGCGTGGGAGCCGACCGCGAGCCGAACCGATCCACCGACGGTGACGCCGGCGCGCTCGGCCAGCGCGGCATCCAGCGCGACCTCCTCCGGCCCGGCCGGAGCCCGGCCGGCGGTCATGGTGAACGGGGCGAGCGCCGCCGACTGCCAGCCGTGCCCGAGCGCCGGGGCTCCCTCCCCCGTCAGGACGCTGACCGGCACCGAGACGTCGGCGATCGCCGCCCGCACGCCCGGCACACGCGCGATGTCGCCGACCCGGCCGACCGGCAGGGTGGCCCGCTCGCTGAACCGCGGATCCACGTCGTCGGCCACCGGCAGCGCCTGCGGAGCGGCGACCACCAGATCGGCGGCCCGGTAGCGCTCGGCCGGCACACCGGCTCGTTCGCTGCTCTCCAGCAGGATGCCGCAGGCCGTGATCACCGCTGAGCCGAACAGCACCGCGACGAACGCGGCGACGAACCCGCCCCGGCGTCCCCTGATCGTGCTCCAGGCCAGCGCCAGCGTGCGCCTCGACATCACGCCGGCTCCCCCAGGTGCGTCATCCGCTCGGCGATCTGCTCGGCGGACGGGCGGACCATCTCGCCGGCCAGCCGTCCGTCGGCGAGGAAGAGCACGGTGTCCGCATACGCCGCCGCGACCGGATCGTGCGTCACCATCAGGACGGTCTGCCCGAGCTCGTCGACGATCCGCCGCAGCAGCGCCAGAACCTGCCGGCCACTGCGGCTGTCCAGCGCGCCGGTCGGCTCGTCGGCGCAGACCAGGTCGGGCTGGTTGACGAGGGCCCGGGCGATGGCCACCCGCTGCTGCTGCCCGCCGGAGAGCTGACTCGGCCGCCGGTCGCGATGCTCGGCGAGCCCGACCGCGGCCAGGACACGCGCCAGGTACTCCTCGTCGACCGGCCGCTCGGCAAGCCGGACGGGCAGCGTCACGTTGTCGGCCACACTCAGCGCCCCGAGCAAGTTGTACGCCTGGAAGACGAACCCGATCCGATCACGCCGCAGCTCGGTCAACTCGGTCTCCGACAGGCCGGACAGGTCGGTGTCCCCGAGCAGGACCCGCCCGGACGTCGGCCGGTCCAGCCCCGCCGCGCAGTGCAGGAACGTGCTCTTGCCGGACCCGGACGGCCCCATCACGGCGGTGAAGGACCCGCGCGCGAACCCGGTCGTCACCGCGTCGAGCGCACGGACCGATCCGTACTCCTTCGAAACCGCATCCAGTCGCACTGCGGTGAGCGTCTGCCCGGCATGGTCGGTGGTCGGTGACAGCAGTTCCATGCCGTTCGACGCTAGGCCGTAGGCGCGGCGGATCCGCTACCCCGAGCAACCGGGAATCTCCTACAGCTGGCTGTAGTGCCCGAGGCAAGCTGGTGTGCAGCGGACGGCGCCGCGCCGATGGTTGCGGTCAGCGCCAGACCGTGAAGCGAACCCGCTGCGGTGCGGGGTCGATGTAGTCGACCTGGTACAGCACTCGGAACTCGGTCCCGTCGGGCACATCGGTGGCCAGCACCGTGCGCTGACGCGGCCGTACGGAACAGGCCTGCACCGGCTCGCTGTAGGTGGCCTCACCGTCGGCGCCCAGGTACGCGATCAGGAACGTCTGGCATTTGTCGGCCGGATTGCGAACGTCGCGGATGTGCGAGACGGAGATGGTGGAGCAGGCGGAGTCCGGCACGGTCACCGGGGTGGAGGCGATCCGGCCGCCCTCGTAGAAGGCGGTGCCGGGCCGCGCCGGCGCACACCGGGATCCATCGGCGGTCGAGGGATGCGCAGCGGCGGCGGTCGCGGACGCGAGCAGGGCCGCGCCCGTCACGGTCAGGATGGTGATGATGCTTGCGGGTCTTCTCATGCAGCGAACAGTCCTCCGATCCCGGCAGATCATGACGAAGCGGCCGGACCGTGGCACGTAGCCGGGAGGCCGCCGGACCGGACACGGTGTGCGACATTCCGGCTCACCATGCTCACTACGCTCAATGTGACTGTGAGTGATCATTTGAATGAGGAGGGTTTCCATGAGGTGCAGCGGTACCTATGAGTACCTGGACAGCACCGGCCCCGAGGAGCAGGCACGGCTCCAGGCCGTACGCCGCTATCAGCTGGTGGACGAGCCGGTCGAGGACACGTACGAACGGATCGCGTTCATCGCCGCCGCGCTCTTCGACACTCCGATCGCGACGGTGTCGCTGGTCGAGCAGCATCGCGTCTGGCTGGTCGCCACCTACGGGCTGCCCGGCGTCCGCGAGGTCGGCCCCGAACCCGGCCTGTGCGGGTCGGCGATCGCGCAGGACGGCGTCTACGTGGTCACCAACGCGGCCACCGACCCGCGGACGCACGCGCATCCGCTGGTCCGCGGTGAGCTGGGCCTGCGGTTCTACGCGGGCGCGCCGATCCGCGCCCACGACGGCTACCGGCTGGGCACCGTCAACGTGATCGACAGCCGGCCACGCGAGGCGCGCGAACACCAGGTGACCGCACTGCAGCACCTGGCCGCGACCGTGTCCGACGAGCTCGAACTGCGCCTGATGGTGATCCGCAGTGCGATGGCCGAGCAGCGGATGCGCGACACGCTCAACTGAGCCAGGACTGCCCCAGGGGTCACATCGACACGCAAGCGGTTTTAGACCGCCTTCCACTACGATTCCTCGCCCATTCCCAGGGCTTCTCAGGGTGGGACGCGCACGTTCGCGGGTTACCGGCTTGCGTAAGATCCGACGATGCAACTGAGCAAAGTCCTGGAACAGCACATTGCCGTGTTCGGGGAGAGCGGCAGCGGTAAGACCGTTCTGCTCTCCTCTTTCTACGGGGCCACCCAGGAGCCGGAATACCTCAAGCGGAATCTGTTCCACATCCTGGCGGACGATATCGGCCAAGGGAATCGGTTGCACCGGAACTATCTGGGCATGAGAAATTCGGCGCAGGTGCCCCAAACCAACCGATTCTCCGCCACGTCCTACTCCTTCTCGGTCAAACTGCGCGACGACCCCAACGCCGCGACGATGAAGGCCAGGCCGTTCGACGCCGTGCGCCTCGTCTGGCACGACTATCCGGGGGAATGGTTCGAGCAGGGCGTGAGCGGGACTGAGGAGGCCCAGCGCCGGGTCGACACGTTCAAGTCTCTGCTGAGCTCCGACGTCGCTCTCCTGCTGGTCGACGGTCAACGGCTGCTGGACAACGCCGGCGAGGAGGAGCGATACCTGAAGTCGCTGCTGACCAATCTCCGCAACTCGCTGCTGTTACTCAAGGACGACCTGCTGGAGGACGGCAAGCCGCTCGTCGAGTTCCCGCGGATCTGGATGCTGGCGCTGTCGAAGGCCGATCTGCTCCCGGGCATGGACGTGTTCGCGTTCCGCGAGCTGCTCGTCGAGAAGGCCAGCGACGAGATGGAGGAACTGCGAAAGGTCCTCGCCGGACTGGTGGAGGGCAGCGACGCGCTGTCGGTGGGTGAGGATTTCGTCCTCTTGTCGTCGGCGAAGTTCGAGCGGGCCGGATCGAGCTGACCGAGCGGGTCGGGCTGGATCTGGTCCTGCCGCTGGCCGCCATGCTTCCCTTCGAACGGCACGTCCGGTGGACGCAGATGCAGCAAGTCCCTGGGAAAGTGCTCGCAAGTCTGCTCGCCGGCGCCGGAGGCCTGGCCGCCGGGCTGATCGGGCGCAAAGGGATCTCGCTGCCCGGCCCGCTCGGTCAGCTGATGAGTCGCTTCGGCCCGGATCTCGTGAACGAGGCGGTCAGGGTCGCCGGGGACAAACTCAAGGAGATGAACGCCGAGGCGCTGGTCAAGCATGAGTACCTGACCGCCACGTTGACCGGTTTCCGGATGGACCTGGACAAGGCTGAAGAAGAGCGCATCCTTTTCCGGAGCCTGCGATGAGTCTCATCTGGGCCACTCGTGGGCGGACCTGGGGTTTCCGGTTTCTCCTGAAAGGGGGATTCGAGGATCCGCTCCCGGAATACGACGCCGCCTTCTCCGGAGCCGGGGATGACCCGGAGATCTGCCACCGTGCCGGCGCGCGGGTAGCGCTGCGCTTCCCGGACCCCCAGGGCCGGAAAGACGCGGCCGGTCGGGTCATCCCGCATGAATTCGTCGTCTCCGGGCCCCTGACCGAGCAGATCGCAACCGTGGAGGACGGATTTCGGGTGATCTGGGGCCGGCCCGAGGTGGCCGGCGAATTCGAGCGAATCTGGCAGTCGCCCGAACCGCCTCCGGCTCACGGATGAGTCATTACGCCCCGGCTCATCCCGTGGTGGGCGGGTGGGACAGCGACTCACCGGGTGCCTCCCCGGCCGGCGTCGTCGCGGCCCACCAGGTGAGGACGCGGTCGACCACCGGCTCGGGGTTGCGCACCCAGTAGATGTGATCGTTGCTCGCGCCCTCCGGGACGTCCTCGTGGCGATAGAGCCACGTCGTCACCGACTCGGGCGCGAACAGGCGGTCGCTGAAGCGGGAGACCGCCGGCGGCGGCGCCAGGCGGTCGCCCTCCAGGGCGACCACCAGCGCGGGCGTGCCGACCGGCGCCGCGACCGGGAACGGGGTGCGGCCGGTCACGGCCATCCGGGCCCACTCACGCATCAGGGTGCGGGCGCCGGGACCGCCGAAAGCCGGCTTGGGCAGGTGGCCGAAGAGCGCGGTCAGCACGGGCACGATCACCCAGCCCATCACGACCAGGTGCGGGCCGCCGTACGGATAGTCCCGGTGATAGGGCAGGCACGTGCCGACCGTGACCATCCCGTCGGCCGGGAGCTGGTTGATCTGGTGGCCGGCGGCCAGCTGGCCGCCCAGGCTGTGACCGAGCAGGATCACCGGGCGGCCAGGCGTCCCGGCGCGCGCCGCGGCCACCGCCGAGGCGATGTCGGCGATCTCGTCGCGGTAGGACCAGTCATGCCGGCGCGACGCCGCGGGCGAGCCGGGTTCAAAACCGCGGCGTGGCAGGGCGCGGGCCGCCCAGCCGCGTGCCTCGAACGCCTCGACGAGCGGCCGGTAGTACCGCGAGCCGATGCCCATCGCGGGTGAGATCAGCACGATTGGCGTCAACGTGGTCGTTCCCTTGGTCCGGCGGAAGGATCAAGGCGCCACGGTAGCCGATCATGCGTCCCGGGACATCGCCACGTCCAGGGCCAGCACCGACGCCAGGATCAGCAGGTGGTCCTCGCCCTCGGCGATCCGCACGCCGTAGGTGTCGCGGATGCTGAACCAGCGCTTGGACACCGAGGCGACCTCGGCGCCCTCGCGTTCGATGGTGAACTCGTGGTCCAGCAAGTTGCCCGTGACCTCGAGGTCGCCCGGCCCCGGGACGTCGACGGTGAACTTCTCCCGGAACGGGGTGAACAGCTTCTTGCGCAGCTCAGCTGCCTTCTGGCCGCCGATGCTGATCTCGTACGTCGGGCGCAGCGCCACCAGGTGCCGGTGGACCTGGGCGAGTTCCTGGCCGTCGAGGTCACGGATGACGAGCCGATTCCGCAGGGTCAGCACCTTCCCGTCGACGCGGAGGAGCTTCTGACCGTTCTCGTCCGTGATGTCGAAGTCGTTGCCGATGTCGAAGAAGCGCTCCCGGATCAGATACATGTCCCCATCCTCGCGGCAGTGCGCCAGGCGTGCAGCGCGGCTACCGGGGCGTTAGCGTGAGTCGTCCGACTCCCGGGAGTGTTCATGAGTCTGGAAAAGGTGATCTTCGGGTTCTTCGTCCTGCTGGCGGCGACCCTGAACTTCGGCTTCTTCATCGGCGACATCGACGACCCGACGCTGCACAACGAGTACGAGTTGTTCGCCGCCGTGGTGGTGAACCTGATCGCCACCGTGCTGAAGTTCGGCGACCGCACCCAGATCGGCGCGGTGCACCTGGCCACCAGCCTGGTGGCCGACCTGCAGCTGATCGCGGCGACGCTGGCCTGGACGTGGGCGACGCAGATCTCCTCGAACGGCCTGGACGGCGAGGCGATGGCCAGCGTCGTGTCGCTGTCCGGCGGCGCCCTGCTGGCCAACATCGTCTCGGTGGTCCTGCTGGTCGTCGAGACCGTCTCCTTCCAGCGGCGCTGAGGCGACGATGTTCGGCCAGGACGAGGCCCGGCCCCGCAAGGCACGCCGGTGGACGCGGATCGCCGCGGCCGTGCAGGGCCCGCCCACCGTGTTCCTGATCCTGCGCCGCATGCGGGCCCCGTTGATCGTGCTGATCGCGATCTTCGCGATCAGCGTGCTGGGCCTCACCCTGATCCCCGGGCGGGACGACGCCGGCCAGCCGGCGCGGATGGGCTTCTTCGACGCGTTCTACTTCATGAGCTACACGGCGACGACCATCGGGTACGGCGAGATCCCGCACGAGTTCACCGGCGCCCAGCGTCTCTGGGTGATCGCGAGCATCTACCTCACCGTGATCGGGTGGGCTTACGCGATCGGGTCCCTGCTGACGCTGCTGCAGGACCGCGCATTCCGGCAGGCACTCGCCTTGCGGCGGTTCACGCGTACGGTGGCGCGCATCCGTGAGCCGTTCCTGCTGATCGCCGGGTACGGGCAGACCGGTCGGCTGCTGGGCCGTTCGCTGGACATCCTGGGCCGGCGGATCGTGGTGGTGGACACCAGCGCGGAACGGGTCGACGCGCTGGACATCGACGCCTACCGCGCCGACGTGCCGGGACTGGCCGGGGACGCCCGCAACCCGCGGACGCTGGACCATGCCGGGCTGGGCCACCCCTACTGCGAGGGGGTGCTGGCGCTCACCGACGACGACGAGGTGAACCTGGCGGTCACGATGACGGCCGCGCTGATCCGCCCGGACCTGCCGGTGATCGCCCGGACGGTGTCGCCGGCGATCGAGTACCGGATGGCCGCGTTCGGCTCCCCCACCGTGGTGAACGCGTTCGACCGGTACGGCGATCACCTGCGGATCGCCCTGCGCGCGCCGGCGTCGTACCAGTTGATGGTGTGGCTGGAGAGCGGGCCGGGCGCGCGCCTGCCGCGGCGGGGCCGGCCGCCGCGGGCCGGCCGCTGGGTGTTGTGCGGCTACGGCCGCTTCGGGCGGGAACTCACCGCGGACCTGCGCGCCGAGGGTCTCTCCGTCACGGTGATCGACATCGTGGCGGGTCCCGAGCCGGAGCCGTGGGTCGTCGTCGGCGACGGGTCGGAGCCGGGCGTGATGGCCCGCGCCGACCTGGTGAACGCGGTCGGTTTCGTGGCGGGCACCGACAACGACACCACGAACCTGTCGCTGGTGGCCGCCGCCCGGCGCATCAATCCGGAGCTGTTCGTCGCGTCCCGGCAGAACCGGCCGGAGACGGCGCCGCTGTTCGCCGCCATGGAGATCGACTCGCTGCTGGTGCCGGCCGAGGTGGTCGCGCACGAGATCTACGCGCAGTTGAGCACCCCGCTGCTGTGGCGGTTCCTGCGGGAGATGCCGGACCTCGGCGACCGGTGGGCCGCCGACATGATCGAACGCCTGCACCTGCACTGCGGCAACCGCCTGCAGGCGCTGTGGCGCACCACGCTGGACGCTGAGGACGCGCCGGCGCTCACCCGCTGGCTGCGGGACGGCCCGGCGACGATGCGCGACCTGCTGCGCCATCCCGACGACCGGGACCAGCGCCTCGACATCGTGCCGCTGCTGATCCTGCGGGACGGGCAGGCGACGCTGGGGCCCGATGACGACGTCGCGCTCCGGCCCGGTGATCAGATCCTGTTCGCCGGCCAGCCGTGGGACAAGCGGGCGCTGCTGGAGACGCTGACCATCAACTCGGTGAGCCAGTACGTCCTCCACGGCCGGCGCGTCCCGTCGAGCTGGGTCTGGCAGCGGCTGACGCATTCACCGCGCTGACCGGCGCGGTGTTACGCCGACGTTACGCAGTTCCCCATCAGCCCGTGACGCCGCGGTGAGCGCAACGTGACGGGAGCATCGATGCGCCGCAACACGCCGGAAATCGACGGTTCTCACACTACGAACCCGGGCGACCCGCCCTTTCCGACCAGTGTGGAGGAACGGCGCATGTACGTACCGCCAAGGGACTTGGCCATCAAGATGATCGACGCCGGTGAGGCGAAGGTCTTCATGTCCACCCGCGACACGTTGATCCGCGCCTACATGGCCGGCGCCATCCTCTCGCTGGCCGCGGCGTTCGCGGTCACGGTCAGCGTGCAGACCGGTGAGCCGATCATCGGCGCGATCCTCTTCCCGGTCGGCTTCTGCATGCTCTACCTGCTCGGCTTCGACCTGCTGACCGGCGTGTTCACCCTGGCCCCGCTGGCGCTGATCGACAAGCGCCCGGGCGTACGGCTGCGTTCCGTGCTGCGCAACTGGGGCCTCGTCTTCGTCGGCAACTTCGCCGGGGCGCTCACCGTGGCCCTGATGATGGCGATCATCTTCACGTTCGCCTTCACCGTCGACCCGAACGAGGTCGGCCAGGCGATCGGCAACATCGGCGAGGGCCGCACCGTCGGTTACGCCGACCACGGCGCCGCCGGCATGCTCACCCTCTTCATCCGCGGCGTGCTCTGCAACTGGATGGTCTCCACCGGGGTGGTCGGCGCGATGATGTCGAACAGCGTCACCGGCAAGGTGCTCGCCATGTGGATGCCCATCCTGGTCTTCTTCTACATGGGCTTCGAGCACTCGGTCGTGAACATGTACCTGTTCCCGTCCGGCCTGATGCTCGGCGGCGACTTCTCGATCATGGATTATCTGGTCTGGAACGAGATCCCGACGGTGATCGGCAACCTGGTCGGCGGCCTGACCTTCGTCGGGCTGACCGTTTACGTCACGCACGTCCGCACCGGTTCACGGAAGGGTTACCCGGTCTCGCCGGCGCCGCAGGGCTCAGCCAGCGTGCCGGAGAAGGTCGGTGCCGGCCGGTCCTGACCGGCACCGTTGATCAGCTGACGACGTGTGACGCATTGCCGCGGACCTGGTGAATCTGGTAGGTCTGCAGGGCTCCGGCCGGTCCGGGCGGAACGGTGAAGGCCCCGGACCGGTCGACCGTCTCCACGAGGACCGTGCTGAACTCCACCTCCTCACCCATCGACAGCCGGACGACCGGCACCAACAGGGTCATGGTCCGGCGGAACGCGTCCACCACGTCCTGGACGGTCACGGTGACCAGTTCGCCGACCGCGGTGCCGAGCCGGGTGATCTCGTCACCGCGGAAGTTGAGCTCGACCTCGGCGTCCCGGTAGGACAGCAGCGGCGCACCGGTGATGCTGGTGCTCGAGTAGTTGATGCGGATCGGTCCGGTGATGTCGAACTGGTTGGCGTCGGCAAGTGGCTTGGCGGCCGCCTCGGTGTCGTAGTTCATCGTCGCAGCGTGGCACGGTGGCGACCGGACCGTCCGACAGCCATCCGACAGCGAGTCGGATACCCGCCTGACGCGCGGCGGTTGGCGCTGCTGGTGGACCGCTTCAGCCCACCCGCCTGAGCAGCGCCGTCACCAGGTCCACTTCTGGATCGCGCTGCCGTTGCAGGTGGCGATGAGCAGCGCCGCCTTGCTGGCCGTCGAGGCCGGCGCCAGGCACAGGGTGGTGGCGGCGATCGGGCGGATCGTGCCGTCCGACCGGAACTGCCAGGTCTGCGCGGGTGTGCCGTTGCAGGTGTAGGCCCAGATGGTGCGCCCGGGTGTGTAACTGGCCTGCGGCACGTCGAGGCAGTTGCCGAGCACCCGCAGCGTGTTGTCGTCCGGCAGCCGGGTCAGCGCCTGCGCCTTGGTGTTGTTGCAGGTGTAGGCATGCAGGTAGGTGCGGATCGCGGTCGTCGCCTGCGGCACGTCGACGCACAGGCCGGCGTTGGTGCGCAGCGGGCTCATCAGCGGGTTCGGTCCCTTGGCGACCTGGACCATCTTCGCCACCGACGGGACGCCGGCCGCGTCGACGATGAACAGCATGTAGTAGCCGGGCGGCGCCACTCCCCCGTTCGGCGGGCCGGTGACCGTCAGGTTCGTGCCGCTCGTGGTGAAGCGCAGCGGCACATAGCGCTGGCCCTGGTCCACCCCGTGGGTCACGTCGGCGAGCCCGACCAGCCCGACCTTGCGGATGCCGGCGGCCTGCGGCGTCGAGACGGTGAAACTGCCGCCGATGCCGATGCCGGCCGGCGCCGTGGCGATGACCGGCCGGTCGGCCGGTGCGCCGCTGCCGTCCTTCTTGAACAGGTACGGCGGGCTGAAGTACTCGACGTTCTTCTCCAGATATCCCGCCTGCTGACAGGGCAGGCAGATCCCCCCGCCCCCGGTCATGATCCGCCCGTCCGGCAGCAGCGCGGCCGTCGAGTGGTACTGCCGGACCCGGCTCGCGCTGGACAGCACCGTCCACTGGCCGGTCGCCGGATTCCAGACCTCGGCCGCGGTCGCGGCGTTGCCCAGGTCGACCAGGCTGAACTCGGCACTGGTCATCCCGCCGGTGACCAGCACCGTGCCGTCGGGGAGCACGGTCACGTTGTGCTGGCGGCGCCCGGCCGTCATCGGCCCGGTCGGTGTGACCGCCGGGACGAGCCCGGCGTTGCTGTTCACGATCACGGCGCTGCGGGTGGGCACGTTCGCCACCCCGTTCTCGGTGATCCGGCCGCCGCCGACCACGATCGACTTGCCGATGTCGTACGTGGCGAAGCCGCCGTAGTCCCGGAAGATGTCGTCGCGCCGGCCGACCCCGGTGAGCGCGCCGACCCCCGAGGTGACCGCGATGTTCTGGGTGACGTAGGGCCCGAACAGTCCCAGCTGCGTGTCGGGCCGCGACCCCATGAACGGGTAGAGCCGCGCCATGTAGCTGGTGAACCCGGTGAGCGGCCGGACCGCGCCGTTGGTCTGATACACCTCGGCCGTCGACGGGCCGCCGCCGACGATGGCCTCCTCGCCGTTCGCCATCGTCGCGACCGACGGGTACCAGCGGGCGGCGGCCATGTCGTTGCCCCGGCTCCAGGTCTCCGCCCGCCAGTCGAAGACATAGGTCCGGACCGTGCCGGCGAGCTGGGCGTTCGCGTTGCCGCCGGCGATCAGGATGTTGCCGTTCGGCAGGTGTGCGAAGCCGGCGCAGAAGAGGTTGGTGCCCTGCAGGTCGACGCGGCGGAACGTGTCGTCGGCCGGATTCCACACCATCGCGCGGGTGAAACTGTGGTCCGGGTAGGACTCGGCCGGGTTGTCGCCGACGGAGTCCCAGATCAGCACCTTCCCGTTCGGCAGCACCGCCTCGAAGACCGGGACGACCTCGGTGGGGGTGACCCGGCTCCACTGGCCGGACTGCCCGGGGTCGGGGGCCACGGCCGCCATCGGCTCCGCGAGGCCGGGGCGCTCGCCGGTCTCCCGCTGGATCCGGTTCGCGTTTTCCCTGGTCCGCTGCTCGATGACCCGCATCGGTGTGCCGACGAGGTCCTGCGCGAGGTGGTCGGCGTCGTGGTGGTCGTGCACGTGGGCCGGCTCGCCGGCTGCCCGATGTCCCTCCCCGGGCAGGGCACCGAGCAGGAACACGGCTGCCCCGAGGCCTGCCGCAAAGAAGGCGCGACGCATACGCATCAAACACGACCCTCTGTGTTGGAACAGGGTGTGCCACCTTAACGCGCCATCAAGTCACCCATCAATGCCCCGGCACGTGTCCTCTAGCGAAACACCGTTTCCCGAAGGTAGGGTTCCGGCATGATCCAGTCCGCGCAGGTCAGACAGGTGACGGCCTATCCAGGGCAACCTCCGGTCGCCGTCCGGCGCGGTGCGGCCGCCCCGTTCGGCTGGTGGCCGGCGATCTGCGTGGCGCTCGTCGCCGCCATCGACCGGATCGAGTACAACCTGTTGGCCGGCGCCCTGCCGACGATCCAGGAGGAGTTCGGTTTCAGCGACAGCGCGGGCGGCGCGATCGCCACCGCCGGCGCGCTCGCCGCGATCGTGCTGCTGCTGCCGGCCGGCAAACTCGCCGACACCGGCAAGCGCACCTGGACCATCGCGGCGATCGTCGCGATCTGGGCGCTGCTCACCGTCGGCACCGGACTGGCCGGCACCTACGCGACGCTCTTCGCGGTGCGGGTGCTGCTCGGCGCGGCCGGTCAGCTCTACAACCCGCCGTCCTCCAGCCTGCTCGGTGACCTCTACCCGGGACCCGGCCGGGCCCGCGCCTACGGGTACGAGCGGATGGCCTACTTCGCCGGCCTGCCGATCGGGGTGATCGCCGGCGGCGCGCTCGCCCAGACCGTCGGCTGGCGTACCGGATTCTTCCTGGTCGCCGTGCCCGGCATCATCATCGCGGTGCTCGTGCTGACGGTCCGCGAACCGGTCCGTGGCCTCGGCGACCAGCTCTCCCGCTGGTACACCGACTCCTCCGCGGTGGAGCAGCCGGCACCCGAGCCGCCCGCGCCGATGCGGGCGCAGCTGGTGACGCTGCTGCGGATCCGCACCCTGCGCTCGGTGATCATCGGCCTGAGCATCCTCTTCTTCGGGCTCGGCGGCCTGTTCTTCTGGATGCCGTCGTTCTACGCCCGCGAGTTCGACCTGCCCGAGGCGTCCGCGGCGGCCATCGGCGGCGGCGCCGGGCTGGTCGGCATCGTCGCCGGCATCCTGGCCGGCAGCTGGCTCGGCGACCGCCTGCACCAGCACCGGGTCGCCATCGGCGGCTGGTCGCTGCTGTTCGGCACGGTCTTCCTGGCCGGCGCGGTCAGCGTGCCGGTCCTGGCGCCGCAGGCGATCTGCTTCACCCTCGCCAACGTCGGCTTCGCCGGGGCCATCGCCAACCTCACCGCCGCCAACGCCGACGTGGTCGCCGCGCACCGCCGCGGGCTGGGCTTCGCGGTGCTGCAGATGCTGGTCACCCTCGGTGGCGCCCTCGGGCCGTGGCTGATCGGCCTGGCCTCGGACGCCACCGGGTCGCTGCGCTGGGCCTACACGGTGGTGCTGGCGCCCCTGGTGATCGGCAGCCTGATCGTCCTGGGTGGACAGCGCACCTACCGCGACGACGCGGCGGCCGCTCTCGGGACGGTGCCCGGGCAGCGGTAGGACGCCCCGCTCAGCGCGTACCGGAAAGGTCCTTGGCGAAGGTGACCGTGCCCTCCGGGCCGGCGGCGGAAGCCGCCTGATATCCCTCGCTGCGGTAGAGGTCGATGTTGCCCAGGCTCTTCGCGCCGGTGAACAGCACCATCCGGCGGGCCTGCCGGCCCGCGGTCGCCTCGGCGGCGCGCAGCAGCCATCGGCCCAGGCCATGACCCCGCAGATCGGGTACGACGGCCAGCCGGCCCAGGTGGCAGTCCGGGCCGTCGTCCTGGGTCCGCACCATGCCCAGCAGCCGGCCGTCGAGCCAGAGGCCGAGCGTGTGCCAGCTCGCCAGCCACTCCGCCACCTCCTCGACCGACTCGTGCAGCGCCGGGATGGCCATGGTGTCGTTGCGCAGCGCCTCCTCCACCCAGCTGCACCGCTGCAGCACGGTCACCTGCGCCGCGTCGTCCGGGGTCAGCCGCCGAACGTAGCTTCCCGGCAGCGGGCCGGCCATCGCCCCGGGACGGCCGCTCTCCCGCATCGGCCGCAGCGAGCGCGCGAGCCGGACCAGTTCGTCGAGCAGGGCGACACCCTGCTGGTCACGGGCGGCGTCCGGGCACAACCGGCCGTCCCGCACCGTGTCACCGATCCGCATCGCGACGGTGGCGCCCAGCGGGACCAGGCACAGCGTCGACACCACCTGCTTGGCGTGCTGGACGGAACGGGTGCCGGCCGCGGTGTGGCCGTAGCTGACGAAACCGATCGGCTTCCACGCCCACTCGCTGCCCAGATAGTCCAGGGCGTTCTTCAGCGTCGCCGGCATCCCGTAGTTGTACTCCGGGGTCACCGCGATGAATCCGTCCGCCGCGTCGACGACGGCGCTCCACCGGCGGGTGTGCTCGTGCTGGTAGACGCCCGCGGACGGGTGCTCCTCCTCGTCGAGCAGCGGCAGGTCGAGGTCGGCCAGGGCCACCGGCACCAGCTCGGCGCCGAGCTCCGCGGCTCGTGGGGTGATCGCGTCGAGCAGCCACCGCGCCACGACGGGGCCGAGAGCGCCCGGGCGGGTGCTGCAGGTCAGGACCAGGACACGGAGCGGTTTCGTCGACATGGGAACGAAGGGTAGATGGATGATCGGTGGACCCGGCATCCCCCGCCCCGGCCCCGGCGGCACGCGAAGAGGCTTACCCCGGGAGTCTCGACTACGACGGCGGCCGCCGGCACGCACGGCCTGCCGCGGACCTGCCTCGTTTGCCGCGGCGACCAGCGGGTTCGCCCAGCACAGCGCGGCCGCCGGACGGGGGTGGGTCGCGCGGCTGTGCGATTGCCGCCCGGCGCGGTCTGCGCTACTCACTGTCGAGAGTTGTTTCCCGCCACCAGCGTGTGGCCGCCGGCTAGGGACGGGCTTTCGATGGTGCAGAGCGTGGTGGGCAAGCCGAGGCAGTCGAGCCGAGCTTCCCGGGCGGTGGCCGACGGCGACCTGCGGCAGCTCTTGGGCGGCCTGACCGCGGTGCGTGACGGTGACTTCCGTACCCGGCTGCCGGAGAGCGGTGACGGCCTGCTGGGCGAGATCGCGACGGTCTTCAACGGCATGGTGGACCAGCTGTCCCTGTTCACCTCCGAGGTGACCCGGGTGGCCCGCGAGGTGGGCACCGAGGGCCAGCTCGGCGGGCAGGCCGAGGTGCCGGGCGTCTCCGGCACCTGGAAGGACCTGACCGACTCGGTGAACGCGATGGCCGGCAACCTGACCGACCAGGTCCGCGACATCGCCCAGGTGGCCACCGCGGTCGCCACCGGCGACCTGTCCCAGAAGATCACCGTGGACGTGCGCGGCGAGATCCTGGAACTCAAGAACACCATCAACACGATGGTCGACCAGCTGTCGTCGTTCGCCGACGAGGTCACCCGGGTGGCCCGCGAGGTCGGCAGCGAGGGCCGGCTCGGCGGGCAGGCCGAGGTGCCCGGGGTGGCCGGCACCTGGCGCGACCTCACCGACTCGGTGAACTTCATGGCCGGCAACCTGACCAACCAGGTCCGCAACATCGCCCAGGTCACCACGGCGGTGGCCCGCGGCGACCTGTCCCAGAAGATCACCGTGGACGCGCGCGGCGAGATCCTGGAACTCAAGAGCACCGTGAACACCATGGTGGACCAGCTGTCGTCGTTCGCCGACGAGGTCACCCGGGTGGCCCGCGAGGTCGGCACGGACGGCCGGCTCGGCGGGCAGGCCCAGGTCAGCGGGGTGGCCGGCACCTGGCGCGACCTCACCGACTCGGTGAACTCGATGGCCGGCAACCTGACCAACCAGGTGCGCTCGATCGCCCAGGTGGCCACGGCGGTGGCCCGCGGCGACCTGTCCCAGAAGATCACGGTCACCGCCCGCGGCGAGATCCTGGAACTCAAGAACACCATCAACACGATGGTGGACCAGCTGTCGTCGTTCGCCGACGAGGTCACCCGGGTGGCCCGCGAGGTCGGCACCGAGGGCCGCCTCGGCGGGCAGGCCGACGTGAAGGGCGTCTCCGGCACCTGGAAGGACCTGACCGAGTCGGTCAACGTGATGGGCGACAACCTGACCGCGCAGGTGCGCAGCATCGCGGAGGTGACGACCGCGGTCGCCCAGGGCGACCTGACCCAGAAGATCCGGGTCGACGCGCGCGGCGAGATCCTCGAGCTGAAGGACACCATCAACACGATGGTCGACCAGCTCTCCGCGTTCGCCGATGAGGTCACCCGGGTGGCGCGCGAGGTCGGCACCGAGGGCCGCCTGGGCGGGCAGGCCCGGGTGCTCAACGTGGGCGGCACCTGGAAGGACCTGACCGACAACGTCAACGTGATGGCCTCCAACCTGACCAGCCAGGTGCGCTCGATCGCCCTGGTCGCCACCGCGGTGGCGCAGGGCGACCTGGGCCGCAAGATCACCGTCGAGACCAAGGGCGAGGTCGCCGTCCTGGCCCAGACCATCAACACCATGGTGGACACGCTGTCCGCGTTCGCCGACGAGGTCACCCGGGTGGCCCGCGAGGTCGGCACCGAGGGCCGCCTGGGCGGGCAGGCCCGGGTCCCCAACGTCGCCGGGACCTGGAAGGACCTGACCGACAACGTCAACTCGATGGCCAACAACCTCACCGGCCAGGTCCGCAACATCGCCCAGGTGACCACCGCCGTCGCGCAGGGCGACCTGACCAAGAAGATCGACGTCGACGCCCGCGGCGAGATCCTGGAGCTCAAGACCACCATCAACACCATGGTCGACCAGCTCTCCAGCTTCGCCGCCGAGGTGACCCGGGTGGCCCGCGAGGTCGGCAGCGAAGGCCGCCTCGGCGGCCAGGCCGAGGTCGAGGGCGTCTCCGGTACGTGGAAGCGGCTCACCGAGAACGTCAACGAACTCGCCGGCAACCTCACCCGTCAGGTCCGGGCCATCGCCGAGGTGACCAGCGCGGTGGCCACCGGCGACCTGACCCGCTCGATCAACGTCGACGCCTCCGGCGAGGTCGCCGAACTCAAGGACAACATCAACTTCATGGTGGAGTCGCTGCGCGAGACCACCCGCGCCAACCAGGAGCAGGACTGGCTCAAGACGAACCTGGCGCGCATCTCCTCGCTGATGCAGGGCCACCGCGACCTCGAGGTGGTCGCCGGCCTGGTGATGAACGAGCTGACCCCGCTGGTCAACGCCCAGCTGGGCACGTTCCTGCTGATGGACGACTCCGGCGGGGACACCCAGCTGCGGGCGGTCGGCAGTTACGGCCACCACGGCGCCGGCCGGCGGTTCACGCTCGGCGAGTCGCTGGTCGGGCAGGTCGCGGTGGCCAAGCGCGGCATCGTCGTCGACGCGGTGCCGCCGGAGTACGTCACCGTGCGCTCCAGCCTCGGCTCAGCCGCCCCGCTGCAGCTGGTGGTCCTGCCGATCGTGGTGGAGGACCAGGTGCTCGGCGTCATCGAGCTGGCCAGCATGGCTCCCTTCACCGACGTGCACCGCGACTTCCTGAACCAGCTGATGGAGACGATCGGGGTCAACGTCAACACGATGGTGGCCAACGCGCGTACCGATGTGCTGCTCACCGAGTCGCAGCGCCTCGCCGCCGAGCTGCAGGCCCGTTCGGAGGAGTTGCAGGCCCGCTCCGAGGAGCTGCAACGCTCCAACGCGGAGCTGGAGGACAAGGCGTCCCTGCTGGCCCGGCAGAACCGCGACATCGAGACGAAGAACTCCGAGATCGAGCAGGCCCGCCAGGAGCTGGAGGCGCGCGCCCAGCAGCTGGCCCTGGCCTCGAAGTACAAGTCCGAGTTCCTGGCGAACATGAGCCACGAGCTGCGCACCCCGCTGAACTCGCTGCTGATCCTGGCCCAGCTGCTGGCCCAGAACCCGGCCCGCAACCTCACCGCCAAGCAGGTCGAGTACGCGACCGTCATCCACTCCGCCGGCGCCGACCTGCTTCAGCTGATCAACGACATCCTCGACCTGTCCAAGGTCGAGGCCGGCAAGATGGACATCGCGCCGGAGGCGTTCGAGCTGCGCAACCTGGTGGAGTACGTGGAGGCCACGTTCCGCCCGCTGACCACCTCACGCGGCCTGGCCTTCGAGGTGTTCACCGCCGACGACGTGCCCACCGGTCTGCTCACCGACGAGCAGCGGCTGCGCCAGGTGCTGCGCAACCTGCTCTCCAACGCGGTCAAGTTCACCGAGTCCGGCCGGGTGCGGCTGAGCATCGAGCGGGCCCGCCCGGAGGAGCTGACCGAGGCGCTGGCCGGGCACGAGACGGTCATCGCGTTCCGGGTGACCGACACCGGCATCGGGATCGCCGAACAGCAGCTCTCCGCGATCTTCGACGCGTTCCAGCAGGCCGACGGCACCACCAGCCGGCGTTACGGCGGCACCGGCCTGGGCCTGTCGATCAGCCGGGAGATCGCCTACCTGCTCGGTGGCGAGATCCGGGCGCAGAGCGGCCTCGGCCAGGGCAGCACGTTCACCCTCTACCTGCCGGCCGAGGCGCCGCCGAACCACCCGAAACCGACGGCCGGCGAGCCGGCCGAGATGCTGGTCGCGGGCACCGAGGTCACCCGCCGGCTGCTGGTGGTGGAGAGCGACCCGCACGGGCTGCTCACCATGATCGCCCGCCGGGCCGCAGCCGCTGTCGCGGAAACCCACGGTCTCGTACGGGTGACCACCGCGGTAGACCCGGACGCGGCGATCGCCGAGCTGCTCGCCCGGCCGTTCCGCGCCGTGGTGCTGGATCTGTCGATGCCCGCCGACAACGGCTCGGTCTTCCTCAAGGCCCTGCACGATCAGGCGAACCTGCGCCACCTCCCGGTGCTGGCACACTGCGCGCACCGCCTGTCGCCGAACCACGACACCCTGCTGCAGGTGCTGGCCCAGACCCGGCCGCTGGAGATGCTGTCCAGCCTGGACGAGATGCGCGAACGCGTCGTCCTGCACCTGTCGGCGGACGCCGGCACCCCGGTCCTGCCGCCGACGATCGACGCCGGCACGGTGAACGACCGCACCGCGTCCTCCGACCGGCTGGCCGGGCGCAAGGTGCTGGTGGTCGACGACGACGTGCGCAACGTCTTCGCCCTCACCAACATCCTCGAACTGCACAGCCTGGAAGTGATCTACGCGGAGAACGGCCGCAAGGGCATCGACGTCCTGGCCCAGCACGACGACGTCGATCTGATCCTGATGGACGTGATGATGCCGGAGATGGACGGTTACGCGGCGACCGCCGCCATCCGGGCCATGCCGAAGTACGCCCAGCTGCCGATCATCACGGTCACCGCGAAGGCCATGCACGGCGACCGGGAGAAGAGCCTGGCCTCCGGCGCCACCGACTATGTGACCAAGCCGGTGGACGCCGACGACCTGCTGCACTGCATTCACCGCTGGCTGCAAACCGACGCCACGGTCCCGCCCGCCTGATCACGGCCGGGTGCCGCCATCTCGAGATGGGCCCCGGTGAACCCGGCCCGCAGGCGCCGGTCGTGGGTCACCACGACCAGCGCTCCCGGGTAGCCGGCCAGCGCCTGCTCCAGCTGCTCGACCAGCATCGGTGACAGGTGGTTGGTCGGCTCGTCGAGCAGCAGCAGGTCCACCGGCTCGCTCACCAGCCGGGCCAGCTCGATCCGGCGCCGCTGCCCGTACGACAGGTCGCCGACCCGCAGCGCCAGGTCGGCCGGGCGGAACAGGCCCAGCGCGAGCAGCGCCTCCGCGTGCTCCTCCCGGGTCCCGGGACGCCCGTGCGTGTAGGCGTCCAGCACGGACTGGTCGGCCGTGCCGCACCGCCCGTCCTGCCGGAAGTACCCGATCCGGCCGAACCTGCGCACCTCGCCCTCGTCCGGGCGCAGCTCCCCCGCGAGCACCCGCATCAGGGTGGTCTTGCCCGCCCCGTTCGGGCCGGTGACCAGCAGGCGCTCCCCGGCGCGAACGGTCAGGGACTCCAGGTGGAGCCGACCGGTGACCGTCACGCGGTCGAGCGCGGCCACCTCGTCGCCGGCCGCCGCCTGCGCGGTCGCCACGGCGGCGGTGAAGCGCAGCGGCTCCGGCGGGGGCGGCGCCGGATGGTCGGTGAGCCAGCGCAGCCGCTGCTGCGACTGCCGCAGCCGGCCGGCGGCCCCGTGGGTACGCGACCGGGCCCGCCACGCGCCGGTGCCCATGCCCGCCTTGTCGGTCTTGCGGGGGATGGCGGCGAGCCGGTCCGCGTTGGCCGTCACCAGTGCGGCATGCCGGTCCACCTCCGCCTTCCACTGCTCGTGGGCCTGCGCCTGAGCGGCGCGTTCGGCGGCCTTGGCGACCAGGTAGCCGCCGTACCCGTCGCCGTAGCGGCGCACCCGCCCGTCGGCCACCTCGGTGACGGCGGTGGTGACCCGCTCCAGGAACATCCGGTCATGGGTGATCGCGACCAGCGTGCCGCGATGGGCGCGCAGGCGCTCCTCGAGCCAGGTGATGGCCTGGTCGTCGAGGTCGTTGGTGGGTTCGTCGAGCAGCAGCAGTTCCGGTGCGGCGGCGAGCGTCGCGGCCAGCGCCAGCCGGGACCGCTCGCCGCCGGACAGGGTGCCCAGCCGGCGGCCGCGGTCGAGCCCGGGCAGCCCCAGTCCGTGCAGGGCGGTCTCGACGCGGGTGTCGGCCTCGTAGCCGCCGCGTGCCTCGAACTCCGCGGTCAGGGCGGCGTAGGCCGCCAGGTCCGGGCCGGTCGAGCCGAGCGAGCGTTCGGCCGCTCGCAGCCGGGCCTCCAGCCCGCGCAGGTCGGCCAGCGCCAGATCGACGGCGTCGGCGACGGTGGCGCCGGCCGGCAGCGCGAGCGATTGCGGCAGGTAGCCGACGCCGCCGGGCGCGACGACGACGAGGTCGCCGTTGTCCGGGCGCTCCGCCTTCGCCATGAGTCTGAGCAGGGTGGACTTGCCGGAACCGTTGTCGCCGATCACGCCGAGCCGTTCGCCGGGCTTGACGGCGAGCGACACCCGGTCCAGGACGACCTGCGTGCCGTAACGCTTGGTGACTTCGTGGAGGGCCAGTTGGGCAGCGGGCATGTGCGGCTCCTCTCAGACGAGACGAGACGGCTCGTCTCGTTATGGAACGAGCATGACGCCCACCCGGAGCATTGTCAAGACGAGACGTATCGTCTCGTTTAAAAATCTCTACCGGGTCGGGTCGATCATGGTCATGCCGGCGACGGTCGCCCGGTCGAAGCCGGGCAGCAGCCCGGCCGCGGCCTCGAGCCCGACGGTGCGCTCGATCAGTCGCTCAGGCCGCAGCGCGCCCCGCTCGATGAGCGCCATCATGGCCGGATAGTCGGCCGCCGCCATCCCGTGGCTGCCCAGCACGTCGATCTCCCAGCCGATCACCCGCGCCATCGGCACCCGCGGGTGGCCGTCCACCGGCGGCAGCAGCCCGACCTGGACGTGGCGGCCGCGCCGGCGCAGGCTGAGGATCGCATCGGCGCAGGTCTGCTCGCTGCCGACCGCGTCGACGGAGACGTGGCTGCCGCCGCCGGTGAGGTCCGCGACAACGGCCGGAACGTCAGCGCCGGCACTCAGGGTGTGCGTGGCGCCCAGCGCGGACGCGGCGGCGAGCGCCTGCTGGTTGCGGTCCACGGCGATCACCCGCGCGCCCAGGGCCCGGGCGATCATCACCGCGCTCAGCCCGACGCCGCCGGCGCCGACGACGGTCACCCACTCGCCTTCGGCGAGCCCCGCACGGCCCACCAGAGCCCGGTACGCCGTGGCGAACCGGCAGCCGAGACTGGCGGCAGCCGCGAAGCCGACCTCGTCGGGGACCGCGATCAGATTGGTGTCCGCGGCGTGCAGGGCGACCCGCTCGGCGAACGACCCCCAGTGGGTGAAGCCGGGTTGCTGCTGGTCGGGGCAGACCTGGGCCTGGCCGGACCGGCACCAGTCGCACCGGCCGCAGCCGCAGACGAACGGCACCGTCACCCGGTCGCCGGCCCGCCAGCGGCTGACCCCCTCCCCCGTCTCGGCCACGACACCCGCCAGCTCGTGGCCGGGCACGTGCGGGAACACGACGTCCGGATCATGGCCCGCCCAGGCGTGCCAGTCGCTGCGGCACAGCCCGGTCGCCATCACCCGCACCACCACACCGCCGGGCGGCGCGGTGGGTTCGGCGACCTCCCGCACCTGGGGCCGGGAACGGACGGCATCAAGAATCACGGCACGCACAGCAGCATCCTGCCAGCCGGCCGCGGGCACTCCCGCACGGCTGCGGCCAGCGGGAACCTACCCTGACCGGGTGACTTACTGGGACATCATCGGCTGGGCGGGGTCCGCCCTGCTCGTCTGGTCTTTATTGCAGAGCCGGCTGCTGCGCCTGCGCGCGCTCAATCTCGCCGGCTGCCTGGTGCTGCTCGGCTTCAACGCGGCGATCGGCGTCTGGCCCATGGTGGGCCTCAACGCGGTGCTCGCTGTGATCAACATCTGGTACCTGTGGCGGATGCTGGCCACCCGCCACGACGACAAGACGTACCAGGTGGTCGAGGTCCGCACCGACGACGAGTTCCTCGCCCACACGCTGCGGCTGCACCACGACGACATCGCCCGGTTCAACCCGGGCTTCACGTGGGACGACACGGTACGCCGGGACGCCGCCGCGTTCCTGGTGGTCAGCGGCGACGAGGTGGTCGGCGTGGTGCTGTTCCGCTCGGCCGGGGACGGGGTGGCCCAGGTGCTCCTGGACTACGTGACCCAGCGGTACCGGGACTTCACCCCGGGCGAGTTCGTCTACCGGCAGAGCCGGTTCTTCGCCGACCGTGGCTGCCACACCGTGGTCACCCCGCCGGGGATGCGGTCGCCGTACTACGCGCGGCTGGGCTTCCAGCCCCGCGGCGACTCGTACGTGTGGGAACTGACCGCCACAAAGTGACTCAGGTCACACCCGCTCGCGCACCGTACGCGATCTTCGCGTCGTCTTGCTGGATGTGAAACGGAGTATGAGCGCGGCCGACGAGGAGGAACTCGTGCGCCGCACCGCCGCCGGGGACCGGCGCGCGTTCGACGAGCTGTACCGGCGCACGTCGCCGTGGCTGCTCGCCCGGCTGCGGCGGCGGTGCGCCGACGACGACGTGGTCGCCGACGTGATGCAGGAGACCTACCTCGCCGTCTGGCGGGCGGCGGACAGCTTCGCCGGATCGGCCGCGTCGGGCAGCGCGGTCGGCTGGCTCTGGACCATCGCCGCGCACCGCCTCGTCGACGCATTCCGCCGGCGGGCCCGGCAGAACCAGATGCCGGCCGTGCCGCCGGCCGAGACCGTCGCCCCGGCCGCCGAGGACGAGGTGATGGCCGGCCGGGTCGGCCAGGAACTGGAACAGGCGCTGCTCGAACTGCCGCCGGAGGCACGGCAGGTGCTGCGCGCGATGGTCCTCGACGGCCTCTCGGTCCGCGAGACGTCGCTGCTGCTCGGCCTGCCGGAGAACACCGTCAAATCGCGGGCCCGCCGGGCCCGGCTCGCCCTGCGGGAGGCCCTCTCATGACTGCTCACCCCAGTCCCGCGGTGATCGCCCGCTACGCCGACCGGGCGGCGAACCTCGACGAGGTCACGGCCTGGTCGGTCGAGGTGCACCTGGAGGACTGCGCCGACTGCCGGGCCCTGGTGGCCGACAGCACCACCGACGACTCGCGGGCCCTGCTCGCCCGCATCGGCACCGCCCTCGACGACGACATCGCCGCCGGACCGGCCCCGGCCCGGCGCCGGCGCTGGTCCGCGGCACGCCACCGATGGCTGGTCTGGCATCTCGTGCCGTGGACGACGATGACCGTGGCGGTGCTGGTCTGCGCGGTCCTGCTGGAGGCGCTCCAGCCGAGCCTGCCGTCCCTGGTCGCGCTGCTGGCCCCGGTGGCGCCGCTGCCCGGGGTGGCGATCGCCTGGAGCCGGCGCCACGACCCGGCCTGGGAACTGATCGCCGGCACCCCGGCGGCCGGCCTGGCGATGCTGCTGCGGCGTACGGCTGTGGTGCTGGCCGTGGTGGTGCCGGCGCTGGCGGTGGCCAGCTCCCGTACCGGAGTGTCGCTGGCCTCGACGCTGCTGCCGTGCCTGGCCTTCACCGCCGCGACCATCGCCCTGGGTGGCCTGGTCGGCGTGCACCGGGCCGCGCTCGCCCTCGGCGCCGCCTGGTCCCTGGCCGTGATCGTCCCGGCCGTGCTCACCGCCGAGCTGCCGGTGCTGCTGCAACCCGGCAGCTCGCTGGGCTGGGCGCTGCTCACCCTGGCGCTGGGCGGCCTCGCCGCGGCCCGGCCCGACAACTTCCGCAGGCTCTCCAGCCTCAACTGAAGGGAATCACGATGCGTACGGTGAGCGCGGCCGAAACGGCCCCCACCACCTATCCCTGGGCGGTCCACGCCGAGGGTCTGCGGGTCCGCGCCGGCCGGCACCTGGCCGTGGACGGCCTGGATCTCGCGCTGCACACCGGCGTCCACGGCCTGCTCGGCCCCAACGGCGCCGGCAAGACCACCCTGATGCGGGCGCTGGCGACCGTGCTGAAGCCGGCCGGCGGCCGGCTGACGCTGCTCGGCGAGCCGGTGGACGGCCGCGGCGGGCTGGGCCGGATCCGCCGCGGGCTCGGCTACCTGCCGCAGCAGTTCGGCTTCTACCCGCGGTTCACGGTGCGGGAGTTCGTCGAGTACATGGCCTGGCTCAAGCAGATGCCCAAGACGGTCATCCCCGGTGCGACGCAGCGGGCGATCGAGCGGGTCGGCCTCGCCGACAAGGCCGGGGCGCGGATGAAGACGCTGTCCGGCGGCATGCTGCGCCGGGCCGGGATCGCGCAGGCGATCGTCAACGACCCGGCGGTGCTGCTGCTCGACGAGCCCACCGTCGGTCTCGACCCGGAACAGCGCATGGACTTCCGGGAGCTGCTGCGCGACATCGGCGTCGACAGCTGCGTGCTGGTCTCCACCCACCTCGTCGAGGACGTGGTGGCCGCGTGCACCGACGTGGTGCTGATCAGCGAGGGCCGGCTGGTCTACCAGGGCACCCCCGACGACCTGGTCCGGCAGGGCGGCGAGGGCTATCCCGGCGACAGCCCGGCCGAACGGGGCTACTCCGCGCTGCTGCGCCGCCACCGGACGGAGGCCGGCCGGTGATCCGCGTCCTCGGCATCGAGCTGCGCCGCTCCGCGGCCGCCGGATCCGCCCTGACGCTGCTGGTGGTCGGCGTCCTGACGCTGTTCTTCGCCGAACGGATCGGGTTCGCGTCCGGATGGATGCAGCTGGCCATGTCCCAGCGCCTGTTCCTGGCGCTGCTGTGGCCGCTGGCCCTGGCCGCCGGAGCCTGGCAGGCCCTGCGCGAACACCGGTCGAAGACGGCGGAACTGTTCGCCAGCACGCCGCGTCCCCGGGCGCAGCGGGCCGTGCCGACGCTGGCCGCGATGGCCTTCGCGGTGGTGACCGGATACCTGGCGACCGGCGCCGCCGGCGGTCTGTGGATCTTCGACACTGCCGAGTACCTGCCGGTCCAGTTCTTCACCGTCACCGCCGTCGGCCTGCTCGCGCTGGTCGCCGCCGTATGGCTCGGCCTGGCCGCCGGCCGGCTGCTGCCCTGGCGGGTGACCCCGCCGATGCTCGGCATCGCCGGGCTGGGCCTGCTGCTGCTCATCCCCGGCGCCACCCGGCCCCGCGGGTGGCTGGCCCTGGTGTTCTCGCCGATCTACGAGATGAACATGCCCGGCGAGTACGCGACCGTGCCCGCCCGGGTCAGTGCCGCCCAGACTGTCTGGCTGGCCGCCCTGGCGATCGCCGCGGTGCTGCTGTTCGTGTCCGACGGCTGGCGCGTCCGGGTGGCCGCGCTGCTGCCGGTGCTGGTCGGCGCCGCTCTGGCGATCACCGTCATGCCGCACCAGAACCGGGTGGTCACCGACGCGATCGATCCGGTGGCGCGGGAGCTGGTGTGCGCGCCGGACGAACCACGGGTCTGCGTCAGCCGGGTCCACTCCGGGTTGCTGCCGGAGGTCGTCGCGCCGGCCCGGGAAGCCCTGACGGTCCTCGCCAAGCTGCCGGATCCGCCCGTCCAGGTGAACGAGGACACCACCACGTACGGTCCGATGAGCTTCGCGCCGTGGCGCCCGGACATCGTCCTGGCGCGTATCGAGGTCGGAACGGACGGCCGCCTGGCAAACCGTGACACCGTGCTGACCGAGACTGTGGCGGCGGCGTTCGCCGGGGCGCCCGACTGCGAGCAGTACCCCGCCTCCCCGGACCGGCTGGCCGCCGCGTACTGGCTGATCGGGCGCGAACCGGCGGCGGTCACCACCTACGACCCCGAGGTCAACGAGGAGACCCGGCAGCTCTGGCGTGAGCTGCGCACCCTGCCCGAGACCGAGGCGAACGCCCGGGTGGTGGCGTTCCGCCAGGCCGCGCTGAAGTGCGCCGCCGGCGACGGCCTGTTTGCCGGGAGTTCCCGGTGAGGTGGCTGACGCTCTACCTGCGGTCCCGGCGGGCCCCGATCGCGATGGCCGCGGCCGCCGGCTGCACGGCGCTGATGTGGTCGCTGTGGTCGATCTTCTCCGACACCCGCGCCGCCGGCATCCCGCTGGTCATCCTGACGGTGCTGCTGCTGGTCGCGGCCCTGACCGTCACCCTCGGCGGTCCCGACGACGCGCTGGAGCAGACCGCCGCGTTCGACTGGCTGCCGCGCCGGGCCGCCCACCTGCTGGCGATCCTGCTGATCGTGGTGGTCCTGCTGCTGGCCACCCTGGTGACCGGCGCCCGGTTCGGCCCGGCCGGGCTGGTGATCCGCGACGCGGCCGGGCTGCTGGGACTGACCGCGCTGAGCGCCGCGGTGCTCGGCGTCGCCCGGGCCTGGTTCCTGCCGCTGGGCTGGACGCTGGCCGCCATCCTGTTCCCCCGCGACGAACCGCTGCTGGGGCGGATCCTGACCTGGCAGGCACAGGAACCGGCGAGCACCGCCGCCGCGGTCACGGCCGGGATACTGGCGGTCGGCGGGCTCGTCGCCTACGCGGTGGCCGGCCCGCTCCGGGTGGCGCCGGCCGAAGCCGCCCAGCAGTAACGGGCATGTTCGCGCGCCCGCCGGCGTTACCCGTACCGGATCCCGAAGCCCACGACGATGAACGGAGCTCGTGATGAGCACAGAGAAGGCAATCCTGGCCGGGGGCTGTTTCTGGGGAATGCAGGACCTGATCCGCAAGCGCCCCGGAGTGGTCTCGACCCGGGTCGGCTACACCGGCGGGCAGGTGGCGAACGCGACGTACCGCAACCACGCGGGGCACGCCGAGGCCATCGAGATCGTTTTCGACCCGGCGGTCACGTCGTACCGGGATCTGCTGGAGTTCTTCTTCCAGATCCACGACCCGAGCACGCTGAACCGGCAGGGCAACGACGTCGGCACGAGCTACCGCTCGGCGATCTTCTACGAGAGCGACGAGCAGAAGAGCATCGCGCTGGACACGATCGCCGACGTGGACGCCTCCGGGCTGTGGCCGGGCAAGGTGGTCACCGAGGTGACCGCGGCCGGGCCGTTCTGGGAGGCCGAGCCGGAGCACCAGGACTACCTGGAGCGCATCCCGAACGGCTACACCTGCCACTTCCCCCGCCCGAACTGGAAGTTGCCGCGCCGTAGCCAGTGACGTGCGCTGACATCGGCCGCGCAGCCTCGCTGCGCGGCCGATCTCATCTCCGCGATCGAGGGAGGAATCGCGGCGTCCGGCGCGCATACTCCTCGTACTCCGGGAACAGCGCCCGGAGCTGCCGCTCCTCCCATCGGGCCTTCACCGCCAGCAGCGCACACAGCGCGGCCGCCGAGGCAGGCCGGAGCCGGCCACCAGCGGTCAGCCCGCGTACGGCGCAGGCCGCCATCACACCGGTGTAGACCGGGTGCCGCACCACCGCGTACGCCCCGCCGGTGCGCAGGTGAGTGCCCTCCCGCGGCAGCGGCATCGGCGTGAGGTCCGCGCCGAGCTCACGAGCCCCCGCCGAGGCCACCACGGCACCCGTGCCCATGGCCAGCCCGGCAGCGACCCGCAGCGCGGGCGACCGGCGCGCCCCTCGGCGCGGCGAGAAGATCAGCACGAACAACACCGACTGGGCCGCCACGAAGGCGTATCCCAGCAGCCGCTCTCTCCGACTCGGCATGGCTGCCTCGCTTCCGCTCGCAGACCCCGAGCATACGAACCCCCGCGACCTCGGCCAGTCGGGCTCATGCGAAACGCCCAAGCCCTCGGGGGAAGGCCTGGGCATCTCGCGGCGCACGCCGCCGGGACGGGTTGGTTCAGCGGGACGGGCCGTAGGTGAGGCGGCGCAGGGCTGCCTCGGCCGGGCCGCGCAGGTCGTGGCGGCGCAGGAGGTCGGCGAGCAGCGCCGTCGCGGACCAGACGGCCACCGCGATCAGCACGCCCAGGGCGGGTGACGTCAGGTGCAGGTTCAGCGTGTACGAGGAGAACAGCACCGCCCACGCCACCGACTGGGCCAGGTAGAAGGTCATCGACCGCTGGCCGAGCGCGGTCAGGGCGTTGGTCACCGGGCCGCGCCGGTCGGTGAGGCGGACGGCCACCAGGGCGATGAGCGCGGCGTAGCCCAGGCCGCCCGCGTAGCCGGTCATCTGGTGCAGTGCGGTGGCGAGCATGAGGTCGCCGGGGGTGGCGCCGGCCCACACGCCGGCCTCGTGCAGGGCCAGGGCGAGACCGCCCAGCACGGACAGCGGGATGCCGGCGTACGCGGTCACGCGCAGCAGGTGCAGGTGCTTGTGGGGCTCCTCCAGGATCCGGTGCCGGGCGGCCAGGACCCCGATCAGGAACGGGACGAGCGTGCTCACGAACATCATCACGGCGAGGACGGCGAACAGGGAGAGGCGGAACGCCAGCTCGTTCGCGAACCCGTCGGGCAGCAGCGGCATACCGCCACCGGTCATGGCGTCGTCGGCGGCGACCAGGGCATGGAGGGCCGCGGCCACCGGGATCCAGGCCGCGGCGAGGATCATCAGGGTACGGTCGCGGAGCCGCAGCACGCCGACCAGCAGCAGCGCCACCAGGCCGTAGACGGCCAGGATGTCCGCCGGGAAGAGCAGCACCGTGTGCGCCAGCCCGAAGACGATCAGCCACAGCCCGCGCCGGCGCAGCAGGCGGCGTGTTCGGGGCCAGGCCTGTGCCTGTTCGCTGCGGCGGCGGTGGATCTGGGCGAGGCCGTAGCCGAACAGGGCCGCGAACATCGGATATCCGCGCAGGTCCACGAAGATCGCCGTGCCCGCGGTGACGATGCGGTCCGCGGTGGTGACGGCGCTCTGGGCGCCGCCGATGAACACGGTGAACAGGTGCGTGTGGGCGAGCGCGATGACCAGCAGCATGACGCCACGCGCGAGATCCGGTGCCAGCGAACGGCGGTGCAGCGGGAGCGGGCGGGCCGCGATGTCCGGCGTGTGCGGCTGGGCCATGAGCGTGAGCGACATGATGACCTCCGAAGCTGGTATACAGATGTACGCATCTGGTGACACTCGATGGGGCGACTGCCCTGTTGCGTACACCATAGGCATCGATTACCGCCCTGGTGAAGGCCGGTTTCGGCAGCCTTGAGGGGTAGTGCACTAGTGCACCAGTGCACTACTTCGAAGCGCCGGCGGCACTGTTCTGCGAGGAAGGTGCACTAGTACATTCGGCGGTGAGGTTCGGGATGGGGGTCGCTGTGCCGACGGATGCGAATCGTGACTTATCGCCCTACGAGCGGGTGGTCGCCGAGATCCGCGCGCGCATCCGCTCCGGGCAGCTGCGCCAGGGCGACCGGGTGCCCTCGGCCCGGGAGATCATCCGGGAGTGGGGGGTGGCCATGGCCACCGCCACCAAGGTGCTGGCGGCGCTGCGCCAGGAGGGCCTGGTCGTGGCGGTGCGCGGGGTGGGAACCATCGTGCGGGGCACGCCCGGCCCGCCCCCGGAGCCACCCGTGCCGGCGGCGACGGACGAACGCCCACGGCCGGCCGAGGTGGCCGCCAGGTCCTCGCTGTCCAAAGAGGCCATCGTCCAGGCCGCGATCACCATCGCCGACGCCGAGGGCCTCGAAGGCCTGTCGATGCGCCGGGTCTCCACCAACCTCGGGGTGAGCACCATGGCCCTGTACCGCCACGTCGCCAGCAAGAGCGCACTGGTGACGGCGATGATCGACCAGATCTACGCGGAACACGCGCTGCCCGAGCCGCCACCCGCCGGCTGGCGCACCGCACTCGAGGTGGCGCTGCGGACCGAGTGGGAGATCTACCGCAAGCACCCGTGGGCCATCCGCTTGACGCCCCTGGCCGGGGCGGTCCAGGCCACCGCGCTCTTCCGGAACGCCGAGTGGACGATGGAGGTGATCACGGCCGAGGGCCGCTCCCCCGACGAGGCCATGGCGATCCTCACCTTCATCTCCTCCTACACCTCCGGCATGGCCCTCCAGGGCACCCGCGCGGTGGTCGAGGAGTACGAGATCGGCGTCGACGCCGAACAGTGGTGGCGCTCCCGGGAAGCGGAGTTCCTGCGGATCGCGGCGCAGGGCAAATACCCGCTCACCTTCAGCATCTCCGGCCCGCCCGACGTGCAGGCCATCTTCGAACTAGGCATGAAACACCTGTTGGACGGCCTCACGCCCTTGATCGAGGGCCGCCGAACTTGAGGTGGATTGCATCTACGTAGATGAGGCCTACGTAGGAGGCGCCGTGTTCGTCGCCGGCACGGCCGGTGGCCGCGGTGGGCCGGCTGGTTCCGGCACCCTCTCCCCCTGTTACGGCAGCTCACCGAAGGCAAGCATGAGCTCCGCCGACCATCCGCTGTCCACCAGCGGCGGGAAGCCCACCCTGTACCGGGTCGCCGACACCAGCCTCCGCCTCCATCTCGCCATCCTTCGCGACGTTCAGACATTGACCCAGCGGGGCCGGTCCGACGCCGGGTATGCCCTGTTCAAGAACCGGTGGACCAGCTGGCGGGGCCGCGCCGTCGAACCTCTCATCCGGACATCGCTGGAGCAGGCCACGGTCACCGGGGCGGTGCCCTGGCCGGAGGCTCAGGTCGTCGGCGGCTGGTGGAACAGACAGTTCAAGGAGATCGACCTGGTCGGCGCCGACCGCGGACCCGTCGCGGACTGATCGTGGTCAGCCGCTCCGGCACCGGGCTGCCGGCGGATGCGGTCGATATCGTGCGGGGACCGGATGACGTTGTGGCCGCCTGGCCGGTTTGAGTTTCGAGCCGGCGGTGAGCGGCCCTCTACGGTGGGCCCCATGGGTGGAGATCGGCTCACCGTGCCGGAGGCGTATGCCGCGTGGCGGGGGCAGATCGACGGGGAAGCCGGGCGGGAGTGGGTGCGGGCGCTGCCCGCGTTGGTCCGGCGCCTGGCCGGACGCTGGGGACTGTCGATCGACGACGCCGCGCCGCTGCACGGCGCGGTCAGCCTGGTTGTTCTGGTGCATCGGGGTACGCGGCCGCTCGTGCTGCGGGTGGCCTGGCCGGACGGGACGAACGCGCAGGAGGCGCTCGCGCTGCGGGCCTGGCGCGGGCGGGGTGTGGTCGAGCTCGTCGACGCCGACCCTGAGAGTGGGGCGCTGCTGCTGGAACGCCTCGACCACACCCGGACGCTGCACTCGCTGCCGGTGTGGGAGGCCGCCGAGATCGCGGGGGCGCTGATCCGCACGCTCGCCGTCGAGCCGCCGGACGGGCTCGTGACGCTGCGTGAGGTCGCGGACGGGATCCACGACGGGCTGGGGCGGCGGCAGCGGGCCCTCGGTGACCCGGTTCCGCCGGCCTGGGTGGAGCGGGCGGTCCACTGTGCGCGGGAGCTTCGCAGTGCCGGTGAGCAGCGAATGATCCACGCGGACCTGCACTACGGCAACGTCCTGGCCGGGACTCGCGAAACCTGGCTGGCCGTCGACCCCCGCCCGCTTCGTGGGGCGCCTGAGTACGCCGTACCGGAATTGATCTGGAACCGGGCCGACCAGCTGCGGAGCGCAAGCGACGTGCGGCGCCTGCTCGAGGTGATCGTGCGAGCCGGCAGGCTCGATGCCGAGATCGCGGTCGGCTGGGTGGTGACCCGGTGTGTCGACTATTGGCTGTGGGGTGTGCAGCGCGGGCTCACCATCGATCCGGCGCGGTGTGCTCGCGTGCTGAGCGCCCTGCTGGAGCAGGCGCCCGGCACGCGAGGAACCTAACGGTTGTACTTCTCCCACCAGGTGAAGGCGGTCCGGTAGGCCGAGGGTGTGTCGTCGGCGGCGTGGTTGGCCAGGCCGTTCTTGCCGACGTAGTAGTCGTGGATCTGGTTGGCGGCCGGCGTGGACAGGTCCGTGTCGGCGACCGCCACCGCGTGGATGTGGTAGGGCCAGTTGCCCTGCGACGGGGTGCGCAGCCAGGCGGCGAAGCCGACCGTGCGCAGCGCCCGCACCGTCTCCCAGCGCTGCGTGGCGGTCAGCGAGGTCACCGTGACGTCGACCGCTCCCCCGCCGTCGTGCGTGCCCGCCGACGTCGGGTCCGAGGTGCTGTAGGAGCCCTGGTCGAGAAGGATGC
Organism: Actinoplanes sp. NPDC024001; assembly: GCF_040638955.1. Classification (NCBI taxonomy): domain Bacteria; kingdom Bacillati; phylum Actinomycetota; class Actinomycetes; order Micromonosporales; family Micromonosporaceae; genus Actinoplanes; species Actinoplanes sp. NPDC024001. The sequence goes on along the minus strand of NZ_JBEZZB010000004.1, from coordinate 47,553 downwards.
TCCAGGACAGCATGGCGTCGGCCGCCGCGAGCATGTCGCGGGTACGCGCGTTGACCCGCTCGCCGCCGTAACTGCTGGACCGGGTGCCGGTGGAGACCGGCCTGGTCACGGTGAACCGGCCGTCGCCGAGCTTGGTCAGCGAGGTGGGGCCGGGGAAACCGTTCGCGTCCAGGCCGGAGTAGCCGAGCGAGCGCTGCCAGGCGGCGTAGGCCGAGATCGTCGACGTGCCGTAGTGGCCGTCCACCGCGGAGGCCGCGAGCAGGCCTTTCGCGTTGAGGGCGCGTTCCACCTCGAGCACGTGGGCGGCCGCCCCGGAGGTGGTGCCGGTGCCGGACTTGGGCGGGTCGACCTGGGCGGCCACCAGGACCATTTCCATGTCGACGGCGGGCAGCGCGTGGGCCCGGCCGCCGGTGAGCGTCGCGCCGCCGGCCGCGGCGGCAGCAGCGAGCAGGGTTCGCCTGGTTATTGACATGCGACCGAGACAACCAGCTGTCGCGCCCCGATGGACAGGTGTCGAATCGGCCACCTAATGCTCCCCACTAGCCTGTGGATCCATGGGGGATGGGATCGATCGGTTGCGCCGGTTACCGCCGATGGCGGTCGATGTCGGGCTGGCGGTGGCCGCGCTGGTCGCCCAGCTCGCGCCGTTCGTCTCCAAGGAGCCGTGGGCCGGCGACTCCTGGCCGGTGGCGAGCTATCTGGTGGTCATCGGGGTGTCGCTGCCGGTCGTCTTCCGGCGCCGGGCCCCGTTCGCCATGCTGCTGCTCAGCGAGCTCGCGGCGGTCCTCTACGACGTGGTCGGCGAGGGACCCAGCCAGCCGCTCTGGTACGGCGCGCTGATCGCCATGTTCACCGTCGCCGCGCAGGCGCCGCGCTGGCAGCGGATCAGCGCCATCGTGATCATCGTGTGGGGCGCGTTCATCTTCACCGGCTCCCTGGAGACCGCCGCCCGCGGGGCGCTGCTCTGGACCGCGGCCTACGCGCTGGGCCGTTCCTGGGCGGCCCGGCAGGAGCAGGTGCGCATGCTGCAGGAGCGGGCCCTGCACCTGGAGCGGGAACGTGAGCTGGAGGCGGAGCGGGAGCGGTCCCGGATCGCCCGGGACATGCACGACATCCTCGCCCACGCGGTGAGCATCACGATCGCGCAGGCCGAGGCCGGGCCGGTGGTGATGCGGCAGGGGCCGGAGCGCACCGAGGCGGCGTTCGACGCGATCGCCACCGCCGGCCGCGACGCCATGGGGCAGCTGCGCCGGATCCTCGGTGTGCTCAACGCCGGCGGTGAGGCCGACCGGGCGCCGCAGCCGACGCTGGCCGAGATCCCGAAGCTGGTCGATCAGGTTTCCCGATCAGGTTCGGTCACGGTGGGACTGACAGTGTCCGGCAGTCCCGGTACGGTGAGCGCCGACGTCGAGGTCGCGGCGTACCGGATCGTGCAGGAGGCCCTGACCAACGTGGTGAAGCATGCGCGGGCGACAACGGCCACGGTGACGCTCGACTGGCGCGACCGGGAGCTGGCCGTCACGGTCACCGATGACGGCGCCGGCCCGAACGGCGGCACCGGTCACGGCCTTCGGGGGATCCGCGAGCGGGCGCTGAGCTGTGGCGGGTCCGCGTCCGCCGGCGCGGTTCCGGGCGGGCGGGGGTTCCAGGTCCAGGCCAGGCTGCCCCGATGAGCATCCGGATCGTGGTCGCCGACGACCAGGAGCTGGTCCGCTCCGCGTTCGCGATGATCCTCGACGCCGAGCCGGACATGGAGGTCGTGGCCGAGGCCGGCGACGGCGCCGAGGCGGTGGCCGCGGTGGCCGAGCACGCGCCGGACGTGCTGGTGCTGGACATCCGGATGCCGGGCATGGACGGCATCGAGGCCACCCGGCGGGTCAGCGACCAGCCGGTGCGGGTGCTCATGCTGACCACTTTCGACCAGGACGAGTACGTCTACGACGCGCTCCAGGCCGGCGCCAGCGGCTTCCTGCTCAAGGATGTGCGCCGCGCCGAGCTGGTGCACGCGGTCCGGGTCGTCGCCGCCGGCGAGTCGCTGCTCGCCCCGGCGGTCACCACTCGGCTGATCGAGACGGCGGTCCGCAAGCGCCGCCCGGCCGCCGCGGGGCAGTGGGAGGGTCTGGACCGGCTCACGCCGAGGGAGCGGGAGTCGCTGGAGCTGCTCGGGCGCGGGCTGACCAACGCGGAGATCGCGGCGGCCATGACGGTCAGCGAGCACACCGTGAAGACGCACGTCAGCAGCGTGCTCGCGAAGCTGGGGCTGCGGGACCGGGCGCAGGCGGTGGTGGCCGCGTACGAGTCGGGTCTGGTGGTGGCCGGGCAGTCGTCTCCCTCTGGAGAGTGAGTCCGAAACCGCTCTCGGCGGCGATGTCCGGGCCCATCGATCTCAGCATGATCGACGTGTGTCCAGATACCTGCTCCTCCTCGCCTCATTGATCACCGCGCTCGTGGTGGCCGGCAGCCCGGCGGCCGCCAGTTCCACCGGCCTGACCATGACCGAGGTCAGCATCCCGGTCTCCGGCGGGAAGACGCTGACCGGAACGGTCTACGCGCCACGCACCGCGGCCGGTCCGCTGCCGGGTCTGGTGCTGGTGCACGGCTCGGGCAACGGCAAGCGGGCCGGTCTCGCCGCCGAGGCGGCCGCTTTCGCCCAGCAGGGCATGGCGGTCCTGGCGTACGACAAGCGCCCGCTCGACCAGCCGGAATACTCGCTGCTGGCCGACGACGCGGTGGCCGCCGCCGGGGTGCTGCGCGCTCACCCGGGCGTAAACCCGGCCGCGGTCGGGCTCTGGGGCATCAGTGAGGGCGGCTGGGTCATGCCGATCGCCGCCGGACGGTCCCCCGAGATCGCCTTCCTGGTTCTGGCGTCCGCCCCGGCGCAGTCGCCGATCCGCGTACAGAACTGGAACATGCGCAACAAGCTGGCCGCCGCCGGCGTCGCCGGCGCGCTGACCGACACGCTGTCGGACCGGTTCTACCGGCTGGCGAACGACGCGAACCTGTTCGCCGAGGCCGACTACGACCCGCGACCCGCCCTGTCCGCGCTCACCCGGCCGGTCCTCGCGGTCTACGGGACGGACGACACCCAGGTGCCGCCCGCCGAGAGCATCGCCGAGCTGCGCCGCAGCGTCAGCGCGCCGCTGACCGTGCGCACCCTGCCGGGCGCCGGCCACACGCTGCGCGTCCTGGACGGGCACGGGATGTACACCGACCGGCTGTACCCCGGCTACGCGCAGCTCGTCGGCGAGTGGGTCCGGGCGACGGCCACCGGCACCGCACCGGCCGCGCACGCCGACCCGGCCCCCGCCCAGCAGGCGCTCAGCGCCGAGCTCACCCGCTCGCGCTGGTGGGAGTCGTGGCCCGCGCAGCTCACCGCACTCGGCGTGTTCCTGATCGGATTCCTCGCCTACCCGGTCGTCGCCGCGGTGCGCCGGCTGCGGCGGCGCACGGTCGCCGTCACCCGGCCGGCTCGGGTCCTCGCGGTGGCCGGCACGACCGCGGTGCTCGGCTTCGTCGCCTACTTCGTCACGGTCCTCGACGGTGCGAACTGGCGGGGCATCTCCCCCGGCCCGGCGATCGCCGGACGGCCGGTGATCTGGCTGGCCCTGCAGGCCGTGGCGCTGGTGACCGTGATCGCGGCCGTCATGACGGCGCACGCCTGGCGCACGGCCCGCGGCGACCGCCTGCGGCTCGGCTTCCTGCTCGCCGGCGGCGCGCTCTTCCTGCCCTGGGCCCTCTACTGGGGCCTGCTCCTTCCCTGAAGAAACCTCCGAAAGGATCGATCATGCGCAGAATCATGCTTGCCGGCCTCGCGGCCGCCGTCCTCCCGCTCGCCGCCTGCGACGAGCCACAGCAGAGCGAGACGCGATCGTACGAGGTCACCGAGTCGGTCACGGCCGCAGCGATCAACAGCTTCGGGGGTACGGTGACGGTCACCGCCGGTTCGGGCAGGGACGTCGTGGTGTTCGAGACGCTGCGGTACCGCGGCGCCAAGCCCGCCCCGGAGCACCGGCTCGAGGGCACGGATCTGACGTTCACCTCGGGGTGCCAGGGGCACCGGGGCGACTGCGGCGTCGACTACCGCATCGAGGTGCCGGCCACGGTGAACGTCACGGTGGACAGCGGCGGCGGCGCGGTCAGCCTCGACGGTCTGTCCGGCCGGCTCGACGTGTCGTCCGGTGGCGGCGCCGTCGACGCCGTCCGGGTCTCCGCGCCGGCCTTCACCGCCGCGACCGGTGGTGGCGCGGCGGACGTGGCGTTCACCGCGGCGCCCGCGACGGTGCGCATCGACAGTGGCGGCGGGGACGTGAAGGTCGGGCTTCCCGGCGGTTCCTACGCGACCGATGTGGACGCGGAGGGTGGCGAGGCGGCTGTCGGCGTGACTACGGATCCGGCAGCCGCGCACCGGATCGAGGTGCGGACCGGCGGCGGCAATGCTCGCCTCACCTCCTGACATTGGCGCTAGTCAATCGCCGTCAACAATGTTACAAACGTTGTGGGAGCGCTCCCAGAGGCGGAGCCGCACCGGCATGCGTGGGGAGAGAACACATGGGTCGATGGCGGCGTTTCGTGACGATCGTGGGAGCGGCGGTGCTCGCCCTGGGCGCGACAGCCGGCCCGGCCTCGGCCGCGCCCGGCGACAACGCCCGGATCACCACCGGATACGAGCACACCTGCACGATCCCCACCGACGGCACACTGTGGTGCTGGGGCGGCAACTTCAGCGGCGCGATCGGTGACGGCACCACCACCAACCGGACCGCCCCGGTGCGCATCGGCAACGCCACGAACTGGGCGAGCGTCGACGCCGGCACCCTCTACAACTGCGCGGTCCGCACCGACGGCACCCTGTGGTGCTGGGGCAGCAACCACAACGGCCAGCTCGGCGACGGCACCACCACGACCCGCAACGCTCCGGTGCGCGTCGGCGACGCCACCACGTGGGCCAGCGTCAGCGCCGGCGACAGCCACACCTGCGCCACCCGGACCGACGGCACGCTCTGGTGCTGGGGCTTCAACCGCTTCGGGCAGCTCGGCATCGACTCGGCGCCCTACTACACGACCGCTCCCGTGCGAGTCGGCACCGCGACGAACTGGGCCGGCGTCACCACCGGCTTCGCACACACCTGCGCCACCCGGACCGACGGCACCCTGTGGTGCTGGGGCGACAGCCGGACCGGGCAGCTCGGCCTCGGCATCCTCAGCTACCGGACCACGCCGGCGCAGGTCGGCACCGAGACCACCTGGACCGACGTGACCGCCGGATACCTGTTCACCTGCGGGGTCCGGGCCGCCGGAACGCTGTGGTGCTGGGGCGACAACGGTTACGGCCAGCTCGGCATGAGCGGCGGCTATCAGACCGTACCGACCCAGGTGGGCGCGGCCACCACGTGGTCGGGCGTGAACGTCGGCGACATCTCGGCGTGCGCGTCCCGCACCGACGGCAGCCTGTGGTGCTGGGGCAACAACATGGCGGGCCAGCTGGGCGACGGGACGACCACCACCCGCAACACGCCGACCCGGGTGGGCGACGCGAGCACGTGGACGGGCAACGTCGCCGTCAGCTACCACGGGTGCTCACTGCGCGCCGATGAGAGCCTCTGGTGCTGGGGCAACAACGGCAGCGGCCAGCTCGGCGACGGCACGACCACCCAGCGGCCGACGCCGGCGCGGGTCGCCCTGGCCTGATCAAACGACGGGGTACGGCCGTCCAGCCGCACCCACATTCCCGCCATGGGCGACGGCCCGCACGGCTCGGCCGTCGCTCATGCAGGGAACCGGGTCCGCAATACAGCCGTGAGCGACGGCCGGCAGCGCCGGCCGTCGCTCACGCAGGTCAACAGGGCCGCGATCGCCCGGGTCGTGTCAGCAGGAGAGGTTGCCGCCGGGTGCGACGCCCAGGATGCTGGTGAACCGCTGGTAGGCGTTGATCCGGCTCTGCACCTGGGCCGGGTTGCCGCCGTTGCACTCGAGCGACCCGTTGATGCTGCGGATCGTCTCGCCGAAGCCGCGGCTGTTGACCATGGCGTCGTGCGGGGTCATCGTGCCCGGCCCGCGCTGCGTCATCCAGTACCAGACGGCGGTCTGGTAGGCGACCGACGACTCGTTCTTGACCCGGTCCGGGTTGTTCAGCAGGTCGATGCCGAGCGCGTCACCGGCCGCCTTGTAGTTGAAGTTCCAGCTCAGCTGGATCGGCCCGCGACCGTGGTAGGCGCTCTGCCCGGCCGGGCACCCGTACGGCTGGCTGCGGTCGCAGTAGAGCGGCCAGTTCGCCTGGTTGATCTCCTCGACGTAGACCAGGCCGCCGGACTCGTGGTTGATGTTCGCCAGGAAGGCCGCCGCCTCCTGCTTGCGGACGGTGTCGCTGCCGGTCTTCGTGAACGCCGGGTACTTCTTGATCGCGTCGATCAGCCCGGCGTACGAGTAGAACGGGATCCGGTTCGGGAACATCTGGTTGAACTGCGCCTCGCTGACCGGGAAGCCGCCGGAGCCGGCAGGGGGCGGGGTGGTCGTGCCCCCACCACCGGTGCAGGAGTACGGCGCCCAGTACCAGGTGCTGATGACCGGGTCGTATCCCGGGTTCTCGTGCGTCGCCCGGTAGTACTGGCCGTTGGTGTAGCGCACGATCGAGCCGGCCGCGTAGAACTGGCCGGCGACCCAGTTCGGGTGGTTGCAGGTGGGCGTGGTGGTGCCGCCACCACCGCAGGCGCCGTTGTCGGCCCACACGCCGGAGCCGCCGGTGCTGGGCGTCTCGCCCTGGGTCCACCACTTGGCGGTCCAGTTCCGGCCGTTGTGCGAGGCACGCATGCCACCGGTGTAGACCGTCGAGCTGCTGTAGGCGGCGGCGCAGGCCTCGGCCGCGTTCGACGCCGTCATGGGCAGGATCGCCGCGGCCGCTCCGGCGACGGCGACACTGACGACGGCCAGGATCGACAATAACCGTTTTTTGGGCATGGTTCACCTTCCGTGCGCCGGGGGACGCACTGGTGCGAGGGGGACGGGAGTGCATCGACTCAACTAGATGCCGCCCGGCGAAGTCAAGCTATCTGTTAAGAAAGTTTTCCGCTAGCTTCGGATCGCCGAAGAGCGTGATCGCCACGATCCCGTCCTCGGCCACGGTCAGCACCGCCACCCCGAACGGCTCGCCGCGGAACCACGCCACCACCGCGGGCTGGCCGTTCGCCTCGATCGCCACCATCCGCCACTGCCTCGCGACACCCATCGACGGCACCGCGAACGCCAGGCACGACTCACGCCCGGCGTACGTGGTCCCCGAACCGACCGGCTCGATGGCCGCGTCCGCCCGCAGCACCTCGCGGAAGGCGTCGGCGTCGGACGCCTCCCACGCCGCCATGTATTCGGCGAGCAACTGCTGAGCCCGCGGCGAGGCGGCGTCCAGCACGTCGTCGCGGTCCGGCGCCACCTCGGCGAGCCGGGCCCGGGCCCGCTGCAGGGCGCTCTTGACCGCCGGCACCGACATGCCCAGCGTCTCGCCGGTCTCGGCCGCCGAGAACGCCAGCACCTCCCGCAACAGCAGCACGGCACGCTGCCGCGGGGCGAGATGCCGCAAGCCGGCCACGAAGGCGAGCCGCACACTCTCCCGTTCAGTGACCAGATCGGCCGGGTCCGTCGGGAACGGTTCGACGACGAAAGGTGTCTCCCGCCCGCGGCTCGCGATCACGGTGAGGCAGACGTTCGTGGTGATCCGGTAGAGCCAGGCGCGCACCGACGACCGGCCCTCGAAGGTGTGCCAGCCGCGCAGCGCCCGCACGTACGCGTCCTGCACGACGTCCTCGGCCTCGTGATAGGCGCCGAGCATCCGGTAGGCGTGGGCGAACAGCCCCCGGCGCTCGGCCTCGAACGCCTCGGTCAGAGCCCCAGCTGCGGGCGCACCCATGCGGCCAACCTCCCGATCGCCTCGTCGGCGACCGGTGCCCGCCCGGCGGCCATCTGGAACGTGTGCAGCTGCCCGTCGAAGACGTCCAGCCGGGCGCCGGTCAGCTTCGCCAGCCGCTCGCTGTCGCCCCGGCCGCTCTCGTCGCCGCCGCACTGCACGTAGACCGGCGGCAGCCCGGACAGGTCGGCGTGGAAGGCGTTCACCTCCGGGTCCAGGCCGCTCACCCCCTCGGGCAGGTACTGATCGATCAGACCCTGCACCATCGGCCGGGTGAAGAAAAGGTCGGTGGCGGCGCTCTGCTCGTACGATGTCGCGGTTTGTGCCGGGTCCATGTCGATCCAGGGCGAGAGCAGCAGCAGCGCGGCCGCGCCGCGCTCGCGGAGCGCGACCTGGACGGCCAGGCCGCCGCCGCAGGAATCGCCGGTCAGCGCCACCGTTTCGGTGCGGGCCACCACCCATCGGTACGCGGTGAGCGCGTCCTCGATCTGCGCCGGGTAACGGAACTCGGGCGTGTGCCGGTAGGTGGCGAGCAGCACCCGGACGCCGGCCGCCTTGGCGAGGTGCCCGTACATCTTGCGGTGGGTGTAGAGCGAGCCGCCCACGAAGCCGCCGCCGTGCAAGGCGACGATGACCCGGTCGGGGTCGGCGCCGTGCGGGCTCAGCCACATCGCCGGCACGCCGTCCGCCGACACCTCCAGGTAGTCGAGGCCGCGCGGCTCGGCCGTCACGTCACCCCACTGGTCGTCCGGTCCGAAGTCGCCGGCGGCCCAGCGGGCGTACATCTGCTTCATCGCATCCATGCCCGTACCGACCGCCGGCAGGCCCGAAAGGAATCGGTCGGGTGGGCTTCTGCATGCAATCGGAAGAAGTTGGCTAGTATTCGGCAATGGTTCGAATGGTGCCGCCGGGGAAGACCGCCGAGCGACTGGACGGTCTGGCGGCCGTCGTGGACGCGATCCGTTCCGGCGGCGGAGTGACGCAACCGCAGCTGGTGCAGCAGATCGGCCTGGGCCGCAGCGTGGTGTCGCAGCGGGTCGCCGAACTGGAGGCCGCCGGCCTGGTCGCCGCGGCGGGCCTCGGGCCCTCCACCGGGGGCCGGGCGCCGCGCAGGTTGCGCCTGCGGGCCGAGGCCGGCCTGGTCGCCGGTGTGGCGTGCGGCGCCACCGGCATGGCGGTGGGCATCGCGGATCTGAACGGAAGGATCCTGGCCCGCGCGGAGGAACCGACGGATGTCGCGGACGGTCCGGAGGCGGTGCTGTCACACAGCGAGAACGTGATCGACCGGTTGCTCGAGAAGCTGCCCGACCCGCCGCCGCTGTGGGGCATCGGGGTCGGGGTGCCCGGCCCGGTGGAGTTCGCGACCGGCTTCCCGGTGTCCCCGCCGATCATGCCGGGGTGGGACGGTTATCCGATCCGCCGGCGACTGTCCCGCCGCTACGCGGCGCCGGTCTGGGTGGACAACGACGTGAACCTGCTCGCCCTGGGCGAGCTGCGGTCGGACCCGCGCTACGCGGCGGTCGACGACATGCTGTTCGTCAAGATCGGCACGGGCATCGGCGCGGGACTGATCTCCGGCCGGCGCCTGCACCGGGGCACGAACGGCTGCGCCGGCGACATCGGGCACATCGCGGTGGCGCAGGCCGAGCAGGTCGTCTGCCGGTGCGGGAACGTGGGATGCCTGGAGGCGGTCGCCGGCGGCCCCGCGTTGGCCCGCGACGCACGCCGTCTGGCCGAACGCGGGGAAGGCCCGCAACTGACCGCGATCCTGGCGGCGCAGGGTGACATCACCGCGGCCGATGTCACCGCGGCGGCCGACCGTGGCGATCCGGCCGCCCGGGCCCTGCTGGCAGGCGCCGGGCGGCTCGTCGGCGACACCCTCGCCACCCTGGTCAGCTTCTACAATCCCGGCCTGGTGGTACTCGGCGGCGGCGTCGCCCAGGCCGGCGACTATGTGCTCGCCGCGATCCGGGAGTCGGTGTATCGCCGGAGCCTGCCACTGGCGACGCGGACGCTGCGGATCGAGCTGTCCGGTCTCGCGGAGACGAGCGGCCTGGCCGGCGCCGTGCATCTGGTTCTCGACGAGCTGTTCACACCGGAACGGATGTCCGCGTGGCTGCCGTTCTCGTCACCGGCGGGCCGGCCGGAACTGGTCGGCGCCTGATCCACTCGCTTCATCGGGGCATTCCGTGTGCCGGGCCGGCCTGACGCCGCCCGGCACTTCCCGCTGCGCCGATCACGCGCGGACGTGCGCAAACCCTCCACAGGGCACCCGCTCACGTCCCCGGTCATCGCCCAGGATTATGCCTGGCATCAGCGGTCTTTAGCCTTGAATCGATTGACTTCTTCCGCTTGTCTGCAGAAGCTGGTGACAGCCGTCACGGCGGTGTCACATCCCTGAAACGGAGTGTGGCTTCAGCGGCCGGTCCTCACGCCGCCCACTAAGTCCGTCACGAAAGGCTCCGATATGACAAAGCAGAATCACGGAAGACTTCGCCGCCTCAGCGCCATCGTGGCGGTGCCTCTCGTGGGCGCCCTGTCTCTGACCGCGTGCAGCACCAGCGGCGACGCCGACGACAGCGGCTCCGGCGGCGACACGCAGGGCTTCAGCTTCCTCTACCCGACGTCGACCACGACCGAGAGCCCCTACGAGGCGCTCGCCCGCAAGTACACCGAGGAGACCGGGGTCGCGATCGACGCCCGCAAGCTCCCCAACGACAGTTACGGCACCTCACTGCGCACCCAACTGCAGGGCGGCAATGCCGCCGACCTGATGGTCGTGGCGCCCGGCCGCGGTCAGGACTACGCCGTGCTGCCGCTCGCCGAGGCGGGCCTGCTCGAGCCGCTCAGCGCCGCCTCCACCGCGGTCGTGCCGGAGGCCTATCAGAGCCTGTTCGAACAGGACGGCAAGACCTTCGCGCAGCCCACCGACATCGTCCCGGTCGGCATGGTGTGGAACAGCGGCGCGGCCGGCGAGGCCGGCGCCCAGTTCCCGGCCGACACCACCGGCGTGCTCAGCCTCTGCAAGACCCTGGCCGGCGACGGCAAGTCGTTCCTCGCGGTCGCCGGCTCCGCCCCGCCGAACGTCGGCCTCATGGCGATGTCGATGTCGGCCAGCCGGGTCTACGCCCAGACCCCGGACTGGAACCAGCAGCGCACCGACGGCAAGGTCAGCTTCGCGCAGGACGCCGGCTGGAAGGACGTCGTCACCACCATCGACCAGATGAACAAGGGCGGCTGCTTCCAGAAGGGCGCCGCCGGCGGCGGCTTCGACGCGATCACCCAGGGCATCGCCCGCGGCACCTCGCTGGGCGCCTTCGTGCCAGGCGGCGCGGCCACCGAGATCATGAACAACGCCAAGGGCGTGACCCTGGAGATCCGGGCCTTCCCGCCGGCCACCGGCGGCAAGCAGTACCTGCTCGCCAGCCCGAACTACGCGATGGCGATCAACGCCGAGGCCGACGCCGAGAAGAAGAAGGCGGCTCAGGCCTTCCTGGAGTGGCTGGCCAAGCCCGCCAACGCCGCCGAGTTCACCAAGGTCGAGGGTCAGGTGCCGATCAGCGGCGTCGAGGGCGCCGAGCTGGCCCCGCAGTACGCCACGGTGAAGGACCTGCTGGCCGCCGGCGACTACGCGCCGCTGCCCAACCTGTCGTGGCCGAACCCGTCGGTCTACGACGAGCTCTCCAAGGGTCTGCAAGGCCTGATCGCCGGCCGCGGCGACGCCCAGTCCGTCCTCGAGTCCGCGGACAAGGCATGGGACACAAAGTAGTCATGCGCCCGAGCACCGAGGTCGTCACCGACGTCTCTCCCGAGGTCAAGGCCGAGACCGGGGGCGGGACCACCCGCCCCCGGCCCCGCCGGCCGCTCATCTCGTACGGTCACTGGTGGTGGGCCGTGCCCGCGATCGCCATGGTGCTGCTCGTGCACTACGTGGCCACCGCTGGGGGCGCCTTCTACGCCTTCACCGACTGGACCGGCATCGGCGCCTTCACCTGGGTCGGCCTGGACAACTTCCGCGCCATCATCGACGATCCGACGCTGCTCGGCTCGCTGAAGAACACGCTGTTCCTGGCGTTCGGCTTCCTGATCGGGACCAACGTGCTGGGCCTGCTGCTGGCCCTGGCGCTGAACCGGACACTGAAGAGCCGCTACCTGCTCCGCGTGCTGATCTTCATGCCGGTCGTGCTCAGCCCGCTCGCGGTCTCCTACATCTGGAAGTTCATCTTCGACTTCAACGGCCCGATCAACCAGTTCCTCGGCTGGATCGGGCGCGAGGACTGGCAGCGGCCCTGGCTGGCCGAGCCCGGCCTGGCACTGTGGGCGGTCCTGCTGGTGATGTGCTGGCAGACCACCGGACTCGTGATGGTGATCTACCTGGCCGGGCTGGCCACCGTACCGCTGGAGATCGAGGAGGCCGGGGCGCTGGACGGCGCCGGCACCTGGGGGCGGTTCTGGCACATCACGCTGCCGTCGATCCGTGCCTCGGTCGCCATCGCCGGAACGCTGATGCTGGTGCAGGGCCTGCGGGTCTTCGACCAGGTGATGGCGCTGACCGCCGGCGGGCCCGGCGGCGCCACCGAGACCCTGGCCACGCAGGTCTACAAGGAGACCTTCGCGCTGAGCAACTTCGGTTTCGGCGCGGCGCTGGCGCTCATGCTCACCCTGATCATCCTCGTGTTCTCGGCGCTGCAACAGGCCGCCACCCGCGACCGCACGTAGGGAGGCTCGCGATGTTCCGCTACACCAAGGCCACGCTGCTGCGCGAAGTGCTCGTCTGGATCGCCGCGCTGATCGGCCTGTTGCCCTTCTACTTCCTGCTCGCCACCGCGCTCAAGCCCGACGACGAGCTGCTGACCACCACGTCGTCGGCGCTGCCGGAACGGCCGACGGTCGCCAACTTCACCGACGTGCTGACCACCGGCGGCGACAACAACATCCTGTTCAGCCTGATCAACAGCGTGATGATCACCGTGGGCAGCATCGCCGGCCTGGTCGCCTTCGGTTCGCTCGCGGCGTACGTCCTGGCCCGCAGCACCCGGCGGTGGAGCTCGATCGCCTTCTACGGGTTCCTCATCGCGATCATCCTGCCCGCCCAGCTCGGCATCATCCCGCTCTACATCGGCGCCCGCACGATGGGCCTGGTCGGCACCCCGTGGGGAATGATCGTCCTGTACGTCGGCACGCTGATGCCGCTGGCGGTCTTCCTCTACTCCGGGTTCTTCCGGGCGCTGCCGCGTGACTACGAAGAGGCCGCCGCGATCGACGGCGCCGGACCCGGCCGGGTGTTCCTGCGCGTCGTGCTGCCACTGATGGCGCCGGCCACCGGCACCGTCGCGATCATGACCGGACTGATCGTCTGGAACGACTTCTTCACCGCCCTGATCTTCCTGGGCGGCTCCGACTACCAGACCCTGACCGTGTCGATGTACTACTACGTCGGCTCCCTGGTCTCGGCCTGGAACAAGATCTTCGCCATCGTGATCATCTCGATGGTCCCGATTCTCGCCTTCTACCTGTTCGCGCAGAAGAAGTTCATCCAGGGGTTCGCCGGCGGCGTGAAGTAGCCCCACCCCCTCATCCGGCCCACCAGCGACGTGGGCCTGGCCGAACGCACCCTGAAGGAGGCCGCAGTGGCCGATCGCATCCGTGCCGGCATCGTCGGCACCGGGTTCATGGGCGCGGTGCACGCACGCGCCGTCCGCCGGGCCGGCGGCACCGTCGCCCGGGTCCTGGGATCGACGCCCGAGTCCTCGCGGGCCGGGGCCGAACGCCTGGACGCCGAGGCGGCGGCGAGCACCGTCGACGAACTGATGACCGCCGGCGACATCGACGTCGTGCACATCTGCACCCCGAACGCCACCCACGCCCCGCTGGTGCGGGCGGCCATCGCGGCCGGCAAGTCGGTGGTCTGCGAAAAGCCCCTCGCCGTCGACCCGGCCGAGGCGCAGGACCTCACCGACCGGGCCGCCGCGGCGGGCGTGACCGCGACCGTACCGTTCGTCTACCGCTTCTACCCCACCGTGCGTACCGCGCGGGCCCGCATCGCCGACGGCCGCACCGGCCCGGTACGCCTGCTGCACGGCTCCTACCTGCAGGACTGGCTGGCCGAGCAGGGCGACGACAACTGGCGCGTCGACGCGGTCGCCGGCGGGCCGTCCCGGGCGTTCGCCGACATCGGCGTGCACTGGTGCGACCTGCTGGAATTCGTCACCGGCCACCGCATCGCCCGCCTTGCCGCGCGCACCGTGATCGCCGTGCCGGAACGCCACGGACGGCCGGTGACGACCGAGGACGCCGCCGTCGTGCTCTTCGAGACCGACTGCGGCGCGACCGGCACGCTGACCGTCAGCCAGGTCAGCCCGGGCCGCAAGAACCGGCTGTGGTTCTCGGTCGACGCGGCGAGCGAGTCGCTCAGCTTCGACCAGGAGAACCCGGAGTCGCTGTGGATCGGCGGCCGCGAGACCAACCAGGTGCACCTGCGCGGCGCCACCGGCGAACACCCCGGCGTGCTGCCGGCCGGACACCCGCAGGGCTACCAGGACTGCTTCGACGCGTTCGTCGCCGACACCTACGCCGCCCTCGCCGGTGACGCCCCGGACGGGCTGCCCACCTTCGCCGACGGCCTGCGCGCGGCCCGGATCACCGCCGCCGTGCTGGAGTCGTCGCGCACCTCGCAGTGGGTGGAGGTCACCTCGTGATATTCGGGACGACCCTGTTCTCGATGACCCCGCTGTGGCGTTTCGGCGCCACCCCGGTCGAGGTCCTGGAGCGGGTGGCACAGTGCGGGCCGGCGATCGAGGTCATCGGCCACCAGACGTGGCGCGGTTTCCCCCACCTGGACGCCGCCGACGAGCGGGACTGGCACGACGCCGTCGGCCGGCTCGGCCTGCGGCCGGCCGCGCTCGGCGTCTACACCGACCTCTATCGGTACGCCGGTCGCGCTCTCACCGAGGACGAGGCCCTCGACGAGCTGCTGCCCCAGTTCGAGGCGGCCGCCCGGCTCGGCTTCCCGGTGGTCCGCGCCACCCTCGGCATGACGCCCGGCCTGCTGCGGCGCGCGCTGACCGCCGCCGAACACCACGGCGTGGTGCTCACCTTCGAGATCCAGGGCACCACCACCCCCGACGCCCCGGCGATCCTCGACGTCCTCGCCCTGCGGCAGGCGACCGGCAGCCTGTACCTCGGGTTCACCCTGGACTTCAGCCTCACCACGCCGGACCTGCCGGCCGGCCTGCGGACCGCGCTGCTGCGACTCGGTCTGGCGCCGGAGAAGGTCGACGCCGTCCACCGGGCCCGCGGGGACATGGGCGCGGCGCTGGACATCGTGGCCGGCGACCCGATGCGGACCATGCTCGTGGCCGGGGTCCTCGGCCGCTGCGGGAACACCCACCCGGACGACTGGGCACACGTGCTGCCCGCGGTCCGGCACGCGCACGCCAAGTTCTGGGACCTGGACGTCGAGACGGTCCGCGAACCGCACAGCGCCTGGCTGAAGGCGCTGGCCGCGGCCGGTTTCGACGGAGCGGTGGTCAGCGAATGGGGCGGCCACGAACTGTACGACCGCGCCGACGCCGACCCGGTGGCGCTCACCCGCGCCCACCTCGACGTGCTGGAGGCGGCCCGATGACCATGCACGAGGGCATGCTGCGCCCCGGCTGCGCCACCGTCCGCGACGGCCGTCTGGTCGTCGCCGTCCACCTGCCCTGGTACCGGTCACTGCCGCTGTCCTGCCTCGAGTCCGTCGAGGTCAACGGCGAACCCGGCCGGATCTCCCCTGGGCACACGTGGGATCTCCGCGACCCGCTGGAGGTCTCCGTCACCGCGCCGAACGTCGACGGGCCGATCGAGGTCACCGTGGCGATCCGCATCCCCTACATCCAGCAGGCGCCCGGCGTGCCGCTCGTGCAGCGCGCCACCGCCCGAACGGAGGTGACAGTCCGATGAGACTCACCGTCGGTGAGCAAGCACCCGGGTTCACCCTGCCGGACACGGACGGCACTCCGGTGCCGCTGCGGCCCGCCGAGCACCCGGCCACGGTGGTGGTCTTCACCGCCAACGCCTGCCCGTACGCCCGCGCCTGGCACGACCGGATCCAGGCGGTGGCCCGCGACTACGCCGAGCGCGGCGTCACCGTCCTGCAGATCGTCAGCAACGACGAGTGCAGCGCGCCGCAGGACACCGCCGAGGCGATGGCCGCCCGTGTGCACGCCGGTGAGCTGGCCGGACCGTTCCTGCGTGACGCCACCCAGGCGGTCGCCCGGGCTTACGGCGCCACCGCCACACCCGAGGTGTTCGTCATCGACCGCGCCGGAACCATCCGGTACCACGGGGCGCCGGACGGCGACTACGACGACCCGGGACAGGACGCGCGGTTCGTACGCCAGGCTCTCGACGCCGTGCTGGCCGGCGGCGAGGTGGCCCGGCCGGTCACCTCGCCGGCCGGGTGTTCGATCAAATGGCGCGTCGAGCTGCTCTGGTGGGCCGGCTGTCCCAGCCACGACCGGGCCGCCGCAATGCTGCGTGAGGTGCTCACCGACGCCGGCCGCACCGAGGTTCAGGTCGTCGAACGGGAGATCCACACGCCGGTGGACGGCTTCCCCGGCTCGCCGACCTTCCACGTCGGCGGCGCCGACCTGTACCCCGACGGCGGCCCGCCCGCGCTCGGCTGCCGCGTCTACACCCGCCCCGACGGCCGTTTCTCACCGCTGCCCGACCGCGACGACCTGGCCGCCCGGCTGCGCGAGGCCCTCGCCCGCCCCTGGGACCTGCCGCACTGGGTCGACCACCGCAAAGAAAGGAAGACCGCATGACCATCAAGCGGGGCGTGAGCCTCTACTCGTTCCAGGAGGAGTACTTCCTGCGGACGCTGTCGCTGGAGGACTGCATCCGGGTGGCCGGGGAGATCGGCGCGCGGGGCATCGAGATCATCCCGGAACAGTCGATCCCCGGCTATCCGAAGCTGACCGACGAGTTCGTCGCCGACTGGTTCGGCTGGATGGACAAGTACGGCACCCACCCGGTCGCCACCGACCTGTTCCTCGACACCAAACGGCACCGCGACCGCTGGCTGACCCTCGACGAGCAGGTCGCCTCGGTGCGGCAGGACATCGACATCGCGGTACGGCTGGGCGCCACCGTCATCCGGGCGATCATCAACACGCCGCCGGAGGTGATGGCGGCCGCCGCCCCGTACGCCGAGGAGAAGGGCGTGCGGCTGCTGCTGGAGGTGCACGCGCCGTTCCACTACGAGCACCCGTGGATCCTGCAGCACCTGGAGGTCATGCACCGCACCGGCTCGCCGGCGCTGGGCCTGATGCCGGACATGGGCACCTACGTGCGGCGGTTCCCGCGGGTGGTCAGCGAGCGGGCGCTGCGCGACGGCGCGAAGCCGGAGCTGGTCGACCTGATCGTCAAGACCTACGACGACCACGGCGACACGCACGCGCTGATGGACATCGTCAACTACCGCGGCGGCGGGCCGGCCGACTTCGGTCTGGCCCGGCAGGCCACCCACTACATCTGGTCCGACCCGAAGGCGATGCTGGCGCACATGGGCCTGATCGGGCACATCCAGGCCAAGTTCTACGAGATGACCGAGGACCTCACCGAGTTCTCCATCCCCTACGACGAGATCGTGCCGGTGCTCGCCGCCGGCGGCTTCGACGGCTACCTGTCCAGCGAGTACGAGGGCAACCGCCACATCCAGGACGTCCACCCGGTGGACAGCGTCGAGCAGGTCCGCCGCCAGCACGCCATGTTCGCCCGCCTTCTGGGAGAGGAAGCCTGATGTTCGACAAGTACATCGTCTGCGAGGAGAGCCTGCGGGCCCGCGGCGACGGCGGCGTGGTCGAGGTGCGGATGCCCTACTACCGGGGTCTGGCGCTGTCCATGGTGGAGGCCGTCGACCTGGTCCTGGACGGCGAGCCGGTGCCCGCCGAGCGCACCACCTTCACGGTGCACGGCAACACGTACACCTTCGACCAGCTCCCGCGGGTCACCGACGACCGCTGGGAGATGGGCGAGCGCGCCGAGCTCGCCTTCACCACCGACGAGCCCCTCGCCGACGGCGAGCACGACGTCACCGTGGTCGTCCGGCTGCGGATCTCCTACATGCCCGTACCGGGCGGTGGCCGCGACAGCAAGCGGCTCACCCTGACGGCATGAGCCGCTACGACGTCGTGGTGGTCGGTTCCGGACCGGTCGGCACCGCCACCGCCCGCGAACTGGCCGACCGGGCTCCCGCGCTGCGTGTCCTCGTCCTCGACGCCGGGCAGGTGCTCGGCGACGTTCCCGGCGGCCACGTCAAGAACATCACCGATCCGGGTCCGGCGCTGGCCGGGCTGCCCTCCGGAGCGGCGCCGCCGCCCGGGGCGACCCCGGCGCGGCCGGGCACCGCGCTGGTCGGCACCCCGGCCATGCCGAACGCCGCCATCTCCACCAACGTCGGTGGGATGGGCGCGCACTGGACCGCGGCCTGTCCCCGGCCCGGCGACGACGAGGTGCCCGGCTTCCTCGACCCGGCGGTGCTCGACGAGGCGCTCCGCCGGGCCGAGGAGCTGCTGGCGGTGACCACGCACGCCTTCGACCGGGCCCCGCTGCGCGGCGCGGTCCAGCAGATCCTCGGTGAGCTGTTCGACCAGCCCGAGCGGCGGCCGGTGGGGCCGATGCCGGTCGCGGTCAGCGTCTCCGGCGACGGCAGCCTGCACTGGACCGGACCCGCGGTGATCGCCGGTGACCTGTGGGAACGGGAGAACGTCACACTGCGGGCGGGCACCCTCGCCCGGCGGATCCTCATCGACGGTGACCGGGCGACCGGTGTCGAGGTCGTCGACGTCGCGACCGGTGACCGCAGCGTGGTGGAGGCCCGTGCGGTCGTGGTGGCCGCGGACGCGTTCCGCACCCCGCAGCTGCTGTGGGCGTCGGGGATCCGGCCGGCCGCGCTCGGCCGTTACCTCAACGACCAGCCGCAGGTCATGACCGCGGCGCTGCTCGATGACCGGCACGTCACCGGCGATGCCACGGCCTCGGTCGCGGTGTCGGCGGCGACCACACCGGGCGGGGGCGCCATCGTCCCGCTGTCCGGGGTGTCCTGGGTGCCGTACGCCGCCGGCCGCCCCTTCCACGGCCAGGTCATGCAGATGGACGCCTCGCCGGTGAAGCTGGACCCGGGCGTCACCGTGCGCCCCGGCCAGGTCGTCGGGCTCGGCTGGTTCTGCCGCAAGCAGGTCCGCGCCGACGACCGGGTGTGGTTCGACGAGGACGCCGCCGACGAGCACGGCATGCCGGCGATCCGCATCGACTACACCCTGACCGAGGCCGATCAGGCCGCGATCGCGGCGGCCGTCGAGGAGCTGCGCACCGCGGCGAAAGCTCTCGGCCGCCCGCTCGGTGAGCCGTTCGTGCTGCCCGCCGGCAGTTCCCTGCACTACCAGGGCACCACCCGGATGGGCCCGGCCGACGACGGCACCAGCGTCTGCGACCCGGCCGGCCGGGTCTGGGGCACCGCCAACGTCTACGTCGGCGGCAACAACGTCATCCCGACGGCCACCGCCTGCAACCCGACGCTCACCGCGGTCGCGCTGGCCGTGATCAGTGCCCGCGCCCTCGCCGACTCCCTGGAGGCATCGCGATGACCTCGACCGTCCTGATCATCGGCAGCGGGCCCACCGGCGCCACCTACGCACGGCAATTGCTGGGCGCCGTACCCGATGTCGCCGTGCTGATGGTGGAGGCCGGGCCGGTCGTCTCGGATCCGCCCGGCATGAACGTCAAGAACATCGCCGATCCGGCCGCGCAAGCGGCCGCCCGGCTCGCCTCCCAGGGCAGCGCAACCGAGAGCGGCGTCTCCGGCATCCCCGGCGGCGTCGTGGTGGAGGGCACGATCACCGCCCGGCAGGGCACCTTCCTGATCGGCGACGCCGCCGACGGCTCCCCCGGCATGCCCGCGGCCGCGGCATCGTCCTGTGTCGGCGGTCAGGGCGTGCACTGGACCTGCGCCACCCCGCGCCCGGCCGGCAGCGAGCGGATCAGCTTCATCGGCCCGCACGAGTGGGACGAGCACATCACCGAGGCGGAGCGGCTGCTGCACACCACCCGGGCCGCGTTCGGCGACTCCCCGCAGGCGGCGGCGATCCTCGAGCTGCTCGGCAAGGAGTTCGCGCCGGACGGCATCGCGGTGCGGCCGCTGCCGGTCGCCGCCGACCCGCGACCCGACGGCACGCTGCGGTGGAGCGGTACGGACGTCGTGCTCGCCCCGGTCCTCGACGATCCCCGGTTCACCCTGCGCGCCGAGACGCTGTGCGTACGCCTGCTGCGTACCGGTGACCGGGTGACCGGCGCGGTGCTGCGCGACCAGCGCAGCGGCACCGAGCAGGAGGTGCACGCCGACGCCGTGGTCGTCGCGGCCGACGCGATCCGCACGCCGCAGCTGCTGTGGGCGTCCGGGATCCGGCCGGAGGCGCTGGGCCGTTACCTGACCGAGCATCCGCTGCTGTTCGGGGTGGTCGCGCTGCGCGAGGGCGCGGTGCCGCCGCGCACCGGCACGGTGGCGCCGGTCGACCCGATCCAGGCGGTCGTCGCGATCGGCTACGACGAGGAGAAACACCCCTACCACGCGCAGATCATGTTCAGCCCGATCTGCCCGGTCCCGCTGCCGGAGGGCAGCCCGCACCGGGACAACCCGGCCGGTTACGCCGGGATGGGCTGGGGCGTGCGCAAGTGGCCGCGCCCGCAGGACCGGCTGATCTTCGCCGACGACCAGCCCGACCGGAACGGGCTGCCGGGAATCCGGATCGCCTACGAGCTGACCGAGCGAGAGCAGGCCGAACTGGACCGTGCCCGGCAGCATCAGGCCCGCGCCGCGGCCGCGCTCGGCTCGTTCGTCGAGGGCATGCCGAAGGTGATGCCGGCCGGCAGTTCGCTGCACTACATGGGCACGGTGCGGATGGGCCCGGCCGACGACGGCACCAGCGTCTGCGACTCGTGGTCGCGGGTGTGGGGCGTACCCGGTCTGGTCCTGGCCGGTAACGGCCTGATCCCGACCGCGAACTCGTGCAACCCCACCCTGACCAGTGTCGCGATCGCCGTGCGCGGCGCCGCCGCGCTGGCCGCGGAGCTGACCTCCCGGTGACCGTCGCCCCCGCTCCGATCCTCACCCGGCGGCCCCGGGCGCTGCTGGCGGTCGCCTGCGCCGCCCAGTTCGTCGCCGTGCTGGACGTCTCCATCGTCAACGTGGCGCTGCCGCCGATCCAGGAGAGCCTGGCCCTGGACGCGACCGGGCTGCAGTGGGTGGTGAGCAGCTACACGCTCACCTTCGCCGGGTTCCTGCTGCTCGGCGGGCGCGTCGGGGACCTGTGGGGCCACAAGCGCGCGTTCATCGGCGGCCTGCTGGTGTTCTCGCTCGCGAGTCTGGTCTGCGGTTTCGCGCAGACGGGCTGGCAGCTGATCGCCGCTCGCTTCGTGCAGGGCGCCGGGGCCGCGGTGCTGGTGCCGACGACGCTGACCCTGGTCACCGCCGGGCTGACCGACCAGCGGGCTCGCGCTCGGGCGCTGAGCGTGCTCACCGCCGCGGCCGCGGCGGGCGGCGGGTTCGGCGCGATCATCGGCGGTGTCCTGACCGGGCTGCTGAGCTGGCGCTGGGTGTTCTTCGTCAACGTGCCGCTCGGTGCCGTTCTGGTCGCCGCCGCGGCCTGGGTGATGATCGGACAGGGGCGCCGGGACACCCGGGGCCGGCTGGACCTGCCCGGGTCGGTCACGGTCACCGTCGGCACCGCAGCCCTGGTGTCCGCGGTGATCCTCGCCGAGGACCAGGGTCTCGCCGTGTCGACCGTCGGCGCGCTGATGCTGGCCGTGGCCGCGTTCGCGGCGTTCGTGGTGGTCGAGCGGCGGGCGCCGGACCCGATTGTGCCGCTCGGGGTCTTCCGGGTCCGCGCGGTGAGCGCCGCGAACGGGCTCGCCGCCCTGGTCAGCGGTGTGCTGCCGGCGACCATGTTCTTCCTGAGCCTCTATCTGCAGCAGGTGCTCGGCATGGATCCGCTGCTGACCGGCCTGGCCCTGACCCCCGGCGCGATCGGTATCGCGCTGGGCGCCCGGGCCGCGTCGCTCGGCGTCGGCCGGCTCGGCCCGCGCCGGCTGTTCGTGATCGGTTCGTTGCTCGCCGCGGCCGGCCTGGTCTGGCTCTCCGCTATCGGACCGCAGGACCGGTACGAGTGGGCCGTCCTCCCGCCGCTGGTGCTGGTGATGGTAGGTCTCGGCGCCTCCGGGCTGCCGCTGACCCTGGCGGCCACCTCCGGCCTGCCCACCGAGCAGGCGGGCCTGGCGTCCGGCCTGCTCTCCGCCTCGAAACAGGTCGGCAGCGCGGTCGGCCTGGCACTGCTGGTCGCGGTCGCCAGCGCCGCGGCCTCCACCGGCGCCGGCCTGCTCACCGGTGCCGGGCTGCTCGCCGCCGGCTGCCTGCTCGCCTTCACCCTGCCCACCGAAAGGACCCCGCGATGAAATGGTCTTACATGGACCACTGGGTGACCGAGACGCCACAGGGGCCACAGCCCCCGTCGTTCAACCGCGCCCACATGGACCGCTACGTCAAACAACTGTCGGCGCTGGGTTTCCAGGGCTTCGACACGTTCTTCTTCTACCTGCCGATGCTGGCCGGCATGTACGGCTCGGTCGCCGCCTTCGAACGGTTCCTGCAGGACAACGGCTTCGACAAGATCACCGGGATCTTCTCGGCCTACCCGTACGCGACGAAGTACACCGCCCCGCACGTCCGTGAGACCCACGACCGCATCTTCGCCGACTGCGAGAACACCGTCCGCGCCGTGGAGGGCCTGTCGGTGGAGAACTTCATCGTCATGCCGACCACCACGTACTTCCAGGTGGAGCCGGTCACCCCCGACAAGATCAAGATCATGGCGGACCTGTGGAACCGGGTCGGCGCGATGACCCTGCGGCACGGCATGAAGACCACCTGCCACTTCGAGTTCTGGGGCGCCATCCGTACGCGGGAGCAACTCGACCTGTTCTTCGCCGAGACCGACCCCGCGCTGGTGCACTTCTTCTGCGACACCGCGCAGCACACGATCGCCGGGGTCGACCCGATCCAGATGTTCCGCGACTACCGGGAGCGGTGCACCGGCTTCCACTTCAAGGACACCCACACCGTCGACACGAACGAGGCGTACCGGACCCCGCCGGACCCGGAGCTGATGGCACCCGGCGTGGACCGCTGGTTCTACGAGATGGGCACCGAAGGCGGGCTGGTCGACTTCCCGGCGCTGATGCGCGAGATCGTCGCCTCCGGCTACGACGGCTGGCTCACCGTCGAACACGACAAGGCCGAGCTGGGCGGCGGCAGTTACGCCGAAGCGACCTGCGTCGCCAAGTGGTACATCGACAACGTCCTCGCGGAGGTGGCCGCATGAGGTGGGCGTACGCGCTGAACCAGTGGAACATCCGGATGGACGTCTTCGTGCGCCACGAGGACCAGCGCCGCGCCCTCAAGACGGTGTCGGCGTGCGGCTTCGACCACGTGGAGCTGGCCGCCGGCACCGGGCGCTGGGACAACCTCGGCCGGCCCGAGGTCATCCTGCTGAACCACGGGAGCCACGCCGGCTTCCTCGCGTTCCTCCGCGAGTGCTCCGTCCAGGGCGTGTCCAGCATGTACTGGGACCCCGGCCAGCCGGTCGAGGAGGAGGGCTGGGCGTTCCGGTCCGCCGCGAACCCGGCCGACCACGACGCGATCGTGGAGTCCGCGAAACCGTTCGTCGACTTCCTCGCCGGGGTCGGCGCCGAGCAGCTCGTGGTCCGGCCCGCCGGGTCGGCCTGGATGAGCCCGCCGCTCGACCACGACGCGATCAAGCACATCGGTCAGCTGTGGAACCGGGTCAGCGAGCTGGCCGCGGCGTCCGGTGTGCGGGTCGCCCTGCACTACGACTGCCTCGGCGCGGTGCACACCGAAGCCGACCTGGAGAGCCTGCTCGCCGCCACCGACGCCGGCCTGGCCCTGGACACCGCCGAGCTGACCATCGGCGGCATCGACCCGGTCGCCTTCTACCGCCGCCACCACGACCGGGTCACCCACGTGCACCTCAAGGACACCCGGTACGCCGACACCGGCACCGAGTACCTGATGCCGGGCGCCGAGACCACGATGCTGCGCGGCGGCGCCGGGCGGCACATCGAACGCTGGTTCTACGAGCTGGGCACCGACGGGGGCCTGGTGGACGTCAAGGGCTTCGTCGCGGCGCTGCGCGAGCACGCGTACCCGGGCTGGGTGGTGGTCGAGAGCGACCACGGCGGCAACCCGGCCGAGCTGGCGATGCTCAACAGCTGGTACCTGCAACACGAACTCGGATGGGAGCGACATGGCAACCGGTGACACCGTACTGAGCGAGGACAGCCTGGCCGCCCACCCCGACGGCCTCGCCATCGACGTGGTGCTGCCCTGGTACCGCAGCCTCTGGCTGTCCAGCGTCAGCGACATCGCCGTCGCGGTCGGCGGCGAGACCGTGCCCGCCGAGCGGCTGCGCGCCGAACTCGGTGGGCGCACCTACCGCATCGACGAGCTGGCCGAGCAGTGGGACGTGCTCTGGTTCATCCAGGACCGGCTCACCGTCGTGGCCAGGCTCGACGAACCCGTTCCGGCCGGTCAGGACGTCGACGTCGAGGTGACCGTCGACCTGCGGCTTCCCTACATGCAGATCGCCCCGCAGAAATACGTGACCAACCACGCCACCAGCCGCCGCACGTTGGGAGTCGGACAGTGACCATCAAGCTCGGCCTGACCCTCTACTCGCTCACCAGCGAGTGGGCGGCCCGCCGTTACGACCTCGCCGGGCTGCTCGACACGGTCGCGAAGGCCGGCATCGGGCCGGGCGTCGAGATCGTCGCCTCGCAGACGCTGCGCACCTACCCGTACGTCACCGACGAGTTCGTCCGCGAATGGCGCGACGCCTTCGACCGGCACGGCCTGGTGCCCAGCTCGTTCGGCTGCAACCTGGACATGGGCCGGCGCCGCGACCGCGACATGACCCCCGACGAGGAGTACGAGTTCACCGTCGCCCAGTTCCGCAGCGCCCGCGCCCTCGGCTTCTCGCTGGTGCGGATCCAGAGCGCCAAGCCGGAGCTGATCCGCCGTCTCATGCCGGTCGCCGAGGAACTCGACCTCACGCTCGGCTGGGAGATCCACGCGCCGCTCGGCCCGAACTCGCCGAAGGTGCTGGAGATCCGCGAGCTCTACGACGAGATCGGCTCACCGCGGCTCGGGTTCGTCGCCGACTTCAGCTCGACCATGCGCCGGATGTCGCCGACGCTGCTGCGCAAGCTGGTGAAACTCGGCCTCGCGCCCGCGGACCTGGACCGGCTGCAGGAGATCTGGGCCACCGACGCGGACATCAACGCCCGCCACGGCGAGTTCATCGCCTACCTGCACTCGCGCGGCATCGCACCGGAGAGCCTCGGCTCGTTCGCCCGGCTGGCGTTCAACATGCACGGCCACGTCGACCCGCGCGAGTGGGCCGACATCATGCCGCGGATCGTCCACGTGCACGCCAAGTTCTACGACATCGACGACAAAGGCGACGAACCCGCCATCGACTACCCGGCGATCGTGCGCGAGTTCGTCCGCGGCGGCTACGACGGCTTCTTCTCCAGTGAGTGGGAGGGACACGCCTTCGCCGACCTCGACGAGGCCGACCCCGTCGACCTGGTGCGCCGCCAGCACGACCTCATCCGCCGATCCATCGCCGCGACTCAGGAGTGACCGTGTTCCAGCTCTCCCCCAACATCGAACTGCTGTTCACCGAGGCCGGCCCGGACGCCGCCGACCGGATCCGCGCCGCGGCCGCGGCCGGCTTCGACGCCGTCGAGATGTGGGGCACCCTCGACAAGGACATCACCGCGATCCGTACGGCGCTCGACGACACCGGCGTCACGATGACCTCGGTGATCGCCGAGCCGCGGACCAACTTCACGCTGCCCGGCACCGATCTGAAGCCGTTCTTCGACGGGCTGGACCGCGGGGTGGAGAACGCACGCCGGCTCGGCTGCCCGCGGATCGTCCTCGGCTCCGGCATCGGCTTCCCGGGCGCCAAACGGGCGCAGAACCTGGACAAGCTCGTCGAGGTGTTCCGGGAGGCGGTGAGCCGCACCGAGGGCTCCGGCGTCAAGCTCGTGCTGGAGCCGGTCAACACCCGCGTGGACCACCCGGGCGCGCTGCTGGACCGCACCGCGGAAGCCGTCGCCGTGGCCCGCGCGGTCGGCGCGGACTCGTTCGGCATCCTCTACGACCTTTATCACTCGGTCACCGAGGGCGAGGACCCGGCGGCCGTCCTGGCCGACGCCGGTGAGCTGGTCGACTACGTGCAGATCGCCGACGCGCCCGGCCGCGGCGAACCCGGCAGCGGCGCCCTGGACTGGGCGGCGCAGCTGCGTGTTCTTCGCGAATCTGGATATGACGGGCCGATCGGACTGGAGTACTTCCCCACCGTCGACACGGTCACGTCCGTTCGCCACATCCGGGAGAAGCTCGGATGACCGCCCGCCAACCCGTCACCCTGTTCACCGGCCAGTGGGCCGACCTGCCGTTCACCGAGGTGGCCCGGCTGGCCGCCGATTGGGGTTACGACGGCCTGGAGATCGCCGCCTCCGGCGACCACCTCGACCTGGAACGCGCCGAGGCCGATCCCGGCTATCTGCAGTCCCGGCTGGACATCCTCGACAAGTACGGCCTGCGCTGCTGGGCGATCTCCCACCACCTCACCGGCCAGGCCGTCTGCGACGACCCGATCGACTTCCGGCACCAGGCCATCCTGCGGCCCGGCACGTGGGGCGACGGCGACCCCGAGGGGGTACGGCAGCGCGCCGCCGAGGACATGAAGCGTGCCGCCCGGGTGGCCCGGCGTCTCGGTGCCGACGTCGTGGTCGGGTTCACCGGCTCGAAGATCTGGAAGTACGTCGCGATGTTCCCGCCGGTCCCGCAGTCGGTGATCGACGACGGTTACGAGGACTTCGCCCGGCGCTGGAACCCGATCCTCGACGTCTTCGACGCCGAGGGCGTGCGGTACGCCCACGAGGTCCACCCGTCGGAGATCGCCTACGACTACTGGACCTCGGTGCGCACCCTCGAAGCGATCGGCCGGCGCCCCGCGTTCGGCTTCAACTGGGACCCCTCGCACCTGATGTGGCAGGGCGTCGACACGGTCGGCTTCATCACCGACTTCGCCGACCGCATCTACCACGTCGACTGCAAGGACACCCGGATCCGCCCGGCCACCGGCCGCTCCGGCATCCTCGGCTCGCACCTGCCCTGGGGCGACCCGCGCCGCGGCTGGGACTTCGTGTCCACCGGCCACGGCGACGTCCCCTGGGAGGACGCGTTCCGGGCGCTGGCCGCCATCGGCTACACCGGCCCCATCTCGATCGAGTGGGAGGACGCCGGCATGGATCGCCTGCACGGGGCGGCCGAAGCGGTCGGGCGGGTCCGCTCGATGCTGTGGCCGCTGCCGTCGGCCGCCTTCGACGCCGCCTTCAGCAACCAGTGACGTCAGGCGGGATAGCCGACGTACGCGAAGGACCCCGAGCCGGGCCGGTCCCGTCCGGCCGGATCGGGCGATCTGCGCGTGCCCCGGCGCGGTCGAGAACCGCCCGGTGTTGGTAGATCCGACGGCCGTCCGGGTGGTATTCGGGGCCGTCGGCCGGCATGCTCCACAGCACCCCGTGACCGCTGAGCGGGCTGGATAGGCTGACGCCGTGGCAAGTGAACGGATCAATGGCCTGGCGGCCGTGCTCAGCGCGGTGCGGGCCGGCACCGGCGTCACCCAGCCGATGCTCGTCGACCAGGTCGGCCTGGGCCGCAGCGTCGTCGCCCAGCGGGTGTCCGAGCTGGAGGCGGCCGGCCTCATCGAGGGCGCCGGGCTCGGTCGCTCCTCCGGCGGCCGGGCGCCGCGGCGGCTGCGGCTGGCCGCTCAGCGAGGGCTGGTGCTGGGTGTGGACATCGCCACCACCGAACTCGTGGTCGGGCTCGCCGACCTGACCGGCGCCGTGCTCGCCACCCGCCAGCAGCCCATCGACGTGGCCGACGGACCCGAACCGGTGCTGTCGCTGGCCGAGAAACTCGCCGACGAGCTGCTCAGCACCCGCACCACCGAGGTGTGGGCGATCGGGGTGGGCGTGCCCGGGCCGGTCGAGTTCCGCACCGGCCTGCCGATCGTGCCGCCGACCATGCCCGGCTGGGACCGCTACCCGATCCGTGACCGGCTCACCGCCCGCTACCGCGCCCCGGTTTGGGTCGACAACGACGTCAACCTGATGGCTCTCGGTGAGCTGCGCTCGGACCCGGACGCAGCCGCCGCCGGACACCTGCTCTACGTCCGTATCGGCGTGGGCATCGGCGCCGCCATCGTCATGGACGGCAAGCTCTACCGGGGCGCCAACGGCTCGGCCGGCGACATCGGTCACGTCGCCATCCCGGAGGGCGGCACCCTTCTCTGCCGGTGCGGCAACCTCGGATGCCTGGAGGCCGTCGCCGGCGGGGCCGCCCTCGCCCGCGAGGGGCGCATGCTCGCCGAGTCCCGGCAGAGTCCCGCGCTCGCCGCGGTCCTCGCCCAGCACGAACAGATCCGGCCGTACGACGTGACGCAGGCCGCCGAACGGGGCGACTTCGCCGCCCGTGCCCTGCTGCAACGAACGTCCGCACTGCTCGGCAGCACACTGGCCACGCTGGTCAGCTTCTACAACCCGAACCTGCTGGTCATCGGCGGCGGTATCGCCCGGGCCAAGGCGCACGTGCTGGCCGCGCTCCGCGAGGCGATCTATCGCCGGGCGCTGCCCCTGTCGACCCAGGACCTGCGGATCGAGGTCTCCACGGTGCCGGAGGAGATCTCCGGCGTGACCGGTGCCGTGCATCTGGCACTGGACGAGATCTTCTCCTCCGCCAACCTGGAACGGTGGCTGGAGGCCGGCTCCCCCGTCGGGCTCCCGGCGGTTCCCTGACGATCACGTCCCAGCCTGCGCGGCAGCAGCAGCGGGCCGGCGAGGATGAGCACTCCGGCAACCATGATGGCCGTGCGCGGACCGGTGGCTTGCGCGAGCCATCCGGCAAGCGCGCTGAGCAGCGCGATGGCCGCGCTGCTGCCGATGGACCAGGCAGCGAGGGTACGGGCGACGCGCTCCCTCGGGGTGCGCTCCAGCCGGTACGTCGCGAGCACCGGGTTGTACAGGCTCATGCCGAGGACGATCGCCAGCTCGACCACGATCACCGTGGCGAGACCGGCGGGCCCGGGCTGGACGAGGGCGAGCCCGATCAGCCAGACCGCCCGCAGCGTGCCGACGGTTCGCAGGATGAGGTGCCGGCCGTAGCGGGCCACCGCGCGCGGGGCCAGGCGGGAACCGATCAGCCCGCCGGCGCAGGGCACAGCGAAGGCCAGGCCGTACTGCCAGGGCGGGAAGCCGAGCTCGCCGAGCATCAGCACGGCCAGCAGCGGCTCGGTGGCCATGATCAGCCCGCTGACCAGCAGCTGGTTGAGGTAGAGCCCGCGCAGCCCGGGATGGCCGAACAGGTGCCGCCAGCCGTCGAGCAGGTCACCGCCCCGCATCCGGCGTTCGCCGGTGCGCTGCGGGGGTTCCTCGTGGCCACCGATCGCGGTGAGGCTGAGCGCGGAGAGCAGATAGCTGACCGCGTCGGCCACCACGGTGACGACCGGGCCGAACACGCCGACGGCCGCCCCGCCCAGCGGCGGCCCGATCGCGATGGAACTCCACGTCGTCGATTCGAACCGGGCGTTCGCCACCAGCAGGTCGCCCGGCCGGACCAGGCTCTTCAGGTAGGCGCCGCCGGCCGCGCCGAACGCGATCCTGGCAGTGGCGACCACCGCCGAGACGGCCAGCAGCTGCCCGAAGCTGAGCCGTCCGAGGGCGTACGCGACGGGGATGCTCAGCAGGGCCGCGAACCGGGTCAGGTCCATCGCGATCATCACCGGCCGTTTGCGGTGGAACTCCACCCACGGCCCGAGCGGCAGGGCGATCAGCGCGCCGAGCGCCGGCCCGATCGCGGCCAGGGCGGCGACCTGGGCCGGGCCGGCGTCGAGCACCAGCACGGCGATCAGCGGCAGCGCGCCGAATCCGAACCCGGAACCGTAGGCGCTGATCGCGTACGCCGTCCAGAGCCATCGGAACTGCCGTCCCATCGCCACATCCCCTCGTTGACTGCCGAGATCGAAGCAGGGACGGTGAGCAGGAATCAAACAACGCGTACGGCGGCGAGCCACAACCGATGGTTGTGAATATAGGGTCGGGACCGTGGATCTCGACGCTGTCCGTACGTTCGTCGCCGCCGCCGACGGCGGCCAGTTCCAGGACGCCGCCACCGCCCTGTCGATCACCCAGCAGGCGGTGTCCAAGCGCATCGCCGCGCTGGAGAGGGATCTGGGCGTGCGACTGTTCACCCGCACCGCCCGGGGCGCCCAGCTCACCGTCGACGGCCAGGCTTTCCTGCCGCACGCCCGGGAACTGCTCCGGGCGGAGGCGCGCGCCGACGCCTCGGTGCGGCCCGGCCGGCGCGCTCTGCGCATCGACGTGCACAGCCGGCGCACCGCACCCGCGGTGCTGCTGCAGGACTTCCACCGGGCTCACCCGGGGATCGAGCTGGACGTGGTGACCCTGCTCGACGCCGACGTCCAGGCCGCCACCGCCGCCGTGGAGGCCGGGACGGTCGACGCCACCTTCCACGCGGTGACCGTTCCGGCTCACCGGTTGCCGAGCGCGATCAGGACCGCCCGGGTGATCGACGAGCACCACGACCTGCTGGTCGGGCCGCGCCACGCGCTCGCCAACGCCCGCACGGTCACGCCCGCACAGCTCGCCGGGCACCGTATCTGGATGCCCGGCATGGCCGCCGGCACCGAGTGGAGCGACTACTACGACGAGCTCGCCGCCGCGTTCGGCCTCACCATCGACCGGGTCGGCCC
The DNA here is from genome assembly GCF_040638955.1 of Actinoplanes sp. NPDC024001. Lineage (NCBI taxonomy): Bacteria > Bacillati > Actinomycetota > Actinomycetes > Micromonosporales > Micromonosporaceae > Actinoplanes > Actinoplanes sp. NPDC024001. Next base: position 16,698 of record NZ_JBEZZB010000004.1, on the reverse strand, counting down.
GGTCTTCGGCAACGAGGCGCTGCTGGCCGAGATCGCCGACTCCGCAGAGCTGGCCACGCTGGCCGGCGAGCGCACCCGGTACCTGTGGCCGGACAGCTGGGACCTGCGGCGCATCCCGGTCCGCGACCCGGCGCCGATCTACCCGATGTCCCTGATCTGGCGCGACGACAACCCGCATCCGGCGCTCGCCCAGCTGCGCGGCTACCTCAGCTCACGCCGGCCGCCGGATGACGGGGAGGGCACCTGGACTCCGCGGTGGGCCCGTTAATTCTTTGGAAACATTGACCGGCCTATCTGGCGACGGTTAGCCTCACGGCCGAGAGAGCGCTCTCACAACCCCCGTTCGCAGCGCCTGGCTCCGCCGTCCCCACCGGAGGCTTCGTTCATGAGTTCACCCGTCACGCCTGCCCGCAGGCGTACCCGATTGGCCGGTCTGGCCGCCGCGACCGTGGTCGCGGTCGGCTCCGGCGTGCTGGCCGTCTCGTTCTCGGGCACCGCCAGCGCCGGCACGATCGGCGCCGGCAGCTACACCGAGACCCTCCCGGCCGGCGCCAAACTCCCGTCGGGATGCGGATCGATCTCGACCAACCCGCGCGAGAACGTCACCGCCAACGCGCCCAAGGGCGCGGTGCCGACCAACGACTGGTGGTCGTCGCTGCTGTTCAAGAAGGGCGACGAGTGCAACTTCTCGCAGCCGCTCTACGGGCACCCGGCCGCCTACAAGCCGGTCGCCAGTGGCCTGGGCTTCTCCTACGAGCAGACCCCGGCGATCAGCGGCAGCCCGACCGGGCTGGGTGAGTACCACTACCCGTACGCACAGAAGGTCGTTGCCGGCGTCGCCGGCCTGAACGCGCCGAAGGCGCTGGTCGACAACTGGACCGACTGGACCGTCACGCCCTCGTGGAGCGACGGCGCGCGCACGCTGAAGGCCACCATCGGGCACGGCCTGCCGCTGACCTACTTCCAGGCGACCGGCGGCGACGCGCTGCTCACCGTGACCGGGCCGCCGACCGCCTGGTCGAACAGCGGCAACCGGCTCGGCTTCTCGATCGCCGGCCAGGACTACGTGGCGTGGGCGCCGGCCGGGGCGACCTGGAGCGCGAGCGGCAACACGTTCCGCTCGAACCTCGCCGGCAAGGGCTACTTCACCGTCGGCGTGCTGCCGACCACGTCGGCGACCAGCACCGCCGAGAAGATCGCGCTCGCCGACGCGTGGAACCAGTACGCGCACAACCACGTGACCGGCACCCGGGTCTCGTACTCCTACAACCAGGCGTCCGGCACGGTCAACACGACCTACGCGTTCACCACCACGGCGCGCGAGGGCAGCGGGTCGGGCACGGTCATGGCGCTCTACCCGCACCAGTGGCGGTATCTGACCGGCTCCAGCCCGGCGGCGCAGACGTACGTCTCGCCGCGCGGCCGGATGAAGATCGTGACCGGGACGCAGTTCCAGACCACGATGAAGTACACCGGGGTGCTGCCGGAGATCCCGGCGGTCGCGGACAACAGCGGCGCCGACCTGACCACGATCACGAACTACCTGAACGCCGAGCTGAACAACCCGGCCGACTTCCGCGGCGACGACACGTACTGGACCGGCAAGGGCCTCGGCCGGGCCGCCCGGATCGCGGAGATCGCCGACCAGCTGAACCTCACGGCCGTGCGGGACAAGGCGCTCAGCGTGATCAAGACGCGGCTCACCGACTGGTTCACCGCGTCGGCCGGCAAGACGTCGCGGGTGTTCTACTACGACAAGAACTGGGGCACCCTGATCGGCTACCCGGCGTCGTACGCCTCCGACGAGGACCTCAACGACCACCACTTCCACTACGGCTACTACGTGGCCGCGGCGGCGACGCTCGCCAAGTTCGACCCGGCGTGGGCGGCCGGCAGCCAGTACGGCGGCATGGTCGACCTGCTGATCCGCGACGCCAACAACTACGACCGCACCGACAGCCGGTTCCCGTACCTGCGGGACTTCGACATCTACGCCGGCCACGACTGGGCGTCCGGGCACGGCGCGTTCGGCGCGGGCAACAACCAGGAGTCGTCGTCGGAGGGGCAGAACTTCTCCAACGCGCTCATCCAGTGGGGTCAGGCCACCGGCAACACCACCGTGCGTGACGCCGGCATCTGGCTGCACACCACCCAGGCCGCGGCGATCAACGAGTACTGGTTCGACGTCACCGGCGAGAACTTCCCGTCGCAGTGGGGACACAACTACGCGGCGATCGTGTGGGGCTCGGGTGGCGCGTACGCCACCTGGTTCAGCGGCGAGCACGCGCTGATCGTCGGCATCAACATGCTGCCGATGACCGGCGGCCAGCTCTACCTGGGCGACCACCCACAGTCGGTGCGCGACACCTACGCCGAGCTGGTACGCAACAACGGCGGTGAACCGCAGCAGTGGCGCGACATGCACTGGCAGTTCCTCGCCCTCGGCGACCCGGACGCGGCGCTGTCCAAGTTCCGGGCCAGCGGCGGCAACTACACCTCCGAGGAGGGTGAGAGCAAGGCGCACACCTTCCACTGGATCCGCAACCTCGCGGCCCTGGGCACGATCGACAAGACGGTCACCGCGAACCACCCGCTGGCGAAGGTGTTCACGAAGAACGGCGTCAAGACGTACGTCGCCGCGAACATCACCAACAGCGCGCTCACGGTGACGTTCTCCGACGGCCGGGTGCTCACCGTCGCCGCGGGCAAGACCGCCACCACCGGCGGTCTGACCTGGAGCGGCGGCAACGCCAACGGCGGCGGGGTGGTCACCCCGCCGACCACGACGCCGCCGCCGTCGCCCACCACGCCGCCGCCGCCGAGCTGCACCACCGGGCCGCTGCTGTCGCAGGGCCGGCCGGCCACGGCGTCCTCGACCGAGGCGGACTACGTGGCGGGCAACGCGGTCGACGGCAACGCCGCCACCCGCTGGTCGAGCGCCTTCGCCGACCCGCAGTGGCTGCAGGTCGACCTCGGCTCGGTCCAGACGCTGAGCCGGGCCGAGCTGACCTGGGAGGCGGCGTTCGGCCGGGCGTACACCATCCAGACCTCGACCAACGGCACCACCTGGACCACCGCGGCCACCGTGACCACCGGTGACGGCGGAACGGACACGCTCGCCCTCTCGGGCAGCGGCCGCTACGTCCGGATGAACGGCACGGCGCGGGGCACGGCCTACGGTTACTCGCTGTTCGAGTTCAAGGTGTTCGGTGCCTGCGGCACCACGACGGCGCCGCCGACGACCTCACCCACCACGGCGCCGGCGGGCACCACGTGGGCGGTCAACACGGCGTACGCGGTCGGCACCGTGGTCACCTACAACGGGGCGCGTTACCAGTGCCGCCAGGCCCACACGTCGATCTCGGGCTGGGAGCCGCCCAACGTACTGTCGCTGTGGTTGCCGCTGTAAACCGCTGCGGATGACGGCCGGGAGCGCAAGCTCCCGGCCGTTGTTCTTGACACCCTATATAGAGTACGAGCATGCCGAGGATGACCCTGCAGGTGCGGCTCGTGCTCCAGGCCCTGGCCGAGGATCCCGGCCGGGAGCGCTACGGCCTGGAGATCGTCGATTGGACCGGGCTGATGCCCGGGACGATCTACCCGATCCTGGCCCGGCTCGAGCAGGCGGGCTGGCTGAGCAGCGAGTGGGAGACGGTGGACGAGAGCGCCGCCGGGCGGCCGCGCCGGCGCTACTACCGGCTCACCCCCGACGGTCTCACGGCCGCGGCTGCCGCAGCGACGACAGCGCCGCGTGCCGCCACCCGGCTGCGCCCGTCGCTCGGCCGGATCCTTCCCGGGGAGGCTTGGTCGTGATGAGGTTGCTGCGTGGTCTTCTGGCGCTCGCCGCGCTGATCCTGCCACCGGCCCACCGCCCGCGCTGGCGCGAGGAGGCCCTCGCCCTGCTGGCCGAGGTCCGCGGGGTCCGGCGCTGGTGGTTCGCTCTGGACACGGTCGTCAAGGTTCCCGTGCTGGCCCGGCAGTTCCGGGAGCCGGTCCCGCCGCCGGGCCGGTGGCTGTCCGTGCTGACCGGTCTCGGTCTGCTCGGCGCGTCGGGGGCGATCGCACTGGCGGTCCTGGCGCCGGCCGGGCTCCCCGAGGACGCCGCCGAGTTCCTGTTCCTGATGGCACCGTGCGCCATGGTGGGCGTCGTCGCCGTCCGGTCCTTCTGGACCGCCCGGTCCTACGGTGGCGGTCCCCTCGCCTACCTGATAGCCCTGCTGATCAGCGTCTTCGCGGGCACCGGACCGGTTGCCGCGGGCGCCCTGTCGGTGGCCACCGGCTTCCACGCCATCGCGGTGGCCGGCGCGTTCCTCCCGGGACTGTGGCTGATCACGGTCAGCGGCGCCGCCCTGCTGCGGCGAACGAGCCCACCGGCCCTGGCCCTCATGGGCGTACTGTGCGGCATCGGCCTGCTCGGCGTCCTGCTCGGCCTGCAACTGTGGCCGGCTTCCCCGCTCAACGGCCTCTCCGTGATCCTGCTGGTGCCCGCCTGGACCGTCTGGTCGGTGTGGACCGCGGCCCGGCTCATCCGGGCCCGCCCACAGCAGCGGCTGGTCTGACCGAGCCGGCCGGAAGCATCCTGCTCCCGGCCGGCGTCGTCCGCGTCAGTTCCGGTAACGGAAGAGGATCCGGCCGCGGGTCAGGTCATACGGACTGACCTCCACCAGCACCCGGTCCTCCGGCAGCACCTTGATGTAGTTCTTCCGCATCTTCCCGCTGATGTGCGCCAGCACCTTGTGCCCGTTCACGAGCTCGACCCGGAACGTGGCGTTGCGCAGGCACTCGACCACGGTGCCCTCGAACTGGATGCCGTCCATCAGCGCAGCACCAACTCGAGGTTGCTGCCGGCCCGGCGGGCGCCGGCGCCTTCGAACAGCGCCACCGCCGCCGCGTTGGACTGGTGCACGTCCGCGGACGCGGTCGCGATCCCGCGACGATGCGCGGACCGCAGCACCTCGGCCAGCAGGGCACGCGCGATGCCGCGACGACGCAGATCCTTGCGTACGGCGATCAGGCCGATCCGTGGCTGCCGGGGCAGGGGGGCCACCCGCACCAGCCCCACATAGTCGCCGGACCGTTCCGCCACGGTGAACGCCGCGGGATCCAGCAGCGGCCGGACCAGCACCTCGGCCGGCATGTTGTGCCAGCCGACGGTGGCCTCGACCTCGTCGCGGATGTCCTGGTCGAGCGCGCGGAGCCGGCCCTCGTCGGCCTCCCCCGCCGCGATGATCGTCACGCCCGCCGGTGGGGGCGCCGCGCCGGGTCCGGTGGGCACCACGTACTCCCACTCGCGCCGCCGTGGCGCGAAGCCGATCCGCTCCCAGCTGGTCAACAGGTCGAGGTCGGCCTCGTCGACGACCGTGTACAACGGCTTCGGCAGCTGCGTGAGCATGGCGCCGGCGAGCCGGTCGAAAGCCGTCTCCTGCCACGCGTCGATGCTCAGGAACAACCGCCCGTCGGGCCTGCGGGACGCCTCGCCGCGGCCGACCACCCGGTCGTCGCCCAGCGCGTGCCAGTGCCGCTCGGAGACCTGTGTGACAACAGAGTCCATAGATATCGCCTCTCGGAGTGCTTGTCTCAGCGCTCCCCGGCGACACCTACGTCAATCGCCCAACCGTGACGACGGGGGGAGAGCCCACATCGGAACAACGTTCACGGGACTCACCTCCTCCAGCAGTGCCACGGCCGGCCAAAGCTTACCCCGGGTGCGTGCCGTCGGTGGGCGCGGCCTGCGGCCGGTCAGCGGTGGCTGCCCAGCTGGCCAGCAGAGTGAGGGCGTCCGCGCTGGGCGAGCCGGGCTCGGCGGTGTAGGCGAGCATGGTCAGCCCCTCGTCCGCGATCAGTTCCATCGCCTCGTACTGCAGGTCCAGCTCGCCGACGACCGGATGGCGCAGCCGCTTGCCACCGGTGCGGTGGAACTTGACGTGGTGCGCGGCCCACCGGACGCGGAAGTCCTCGCTGCGGGTCGACAGCTCCCCGATCAGGGCGGTGAGGTCCCGGTCGTAGGGGTGGCGGCCGGCTTGCGCGCGCAGGATGGCGACGATGTCACCGGCGGTACGGTCCCAGTCGGCGTAGAAGTCGCGGGACGCCGGGTCCAGGAAGGTGAAACGGGCAGTATTCGCCGGCCGCGCGGGGCTGTCGAACACCGGCGCGTACAGCGCACGGCCGAGCGCGTTGGCGGCGAGCAGGTCGAGGCGGCCGTTACGGACCCACGCGGGGATGGCGACCATGCTGTCGAGGATGCGCTGCACCGCGGGCCGGACGCGCCGCCCGCCGGCCGGGCGGCGCCGGGTGGCCGGGGAGGCGTTGGCGGTGCGGGCCAGGTCGAACAGGTGGGCGTGCTCGGCGTCGTCCAGCTGCAGGGCCCGGGCCAGCGACTCGAGCACACCGTCCGAGACGCCGGCGAGGTTGCCGCGCTCCAGCCGGGTGTAGTAGTCGACGCTGACACCGGCGAGCATGGCGACCTCCTCGCGGCGCAGCCCGACGACGCGCCGGGTGCCGCCGAACACCGGCAGCCCGGCCTGCTCCGGGGTCAGTCGCGCGCGCCGGGTGGTGAGGAAGTCGCGGATCTCGCTGCGGTGGTCCATGCCCCCGACGGTAGGCCCCGGCCCAGCGGCTTGGGAGGGTCTGCCAGTACCGGGCACGGCAGAAACTGCCACACCGGTACCGGCCCCGCCTATCGTCGTGGCACCTCACGAAGGGAGTCGTCGTGCAGAAACGCATCCTCGGTCAGGGACTGGAGGTCTCCGCGCTCGGGTTCGGTGCCATGGGCATGAGCCAGAGCTACGGGCCCGGACCGGACCGCGCCGCCAACATCGCCCTGCTGCGCGCCGCGGTGGACCGCGGCGTCACCTTCTTCGACACCGCCGAGGTGTACGGGCCGTTCGTCAACGAGGAACTCGTCGGCGAGGCGCTGCAACCGGTGCGGGACCGGGTCGTCATCGCCACCAAGTTCGGGTTCGCGTTCGGCGCCGACGGCAAGCAGGCCGGCCTGTCCAGCCGCCCCGAACACATCAGGCAGGTCGCCGACGCGTCGCTCCGGCGGCTGCGCACCGACCGGATCGACCTGTTCTACCAGCACCGCGTCAACCCCGACGTGCCGATCGAGGAGGTCGCCGGCGCGGTCCGGGAGCTGATCGAGGCCGGCAAGGTGAAGCATTTCGGCATGTCGGAGGCGGCCGCGGCCACCGTGCGGCGCGCGCACGCCGTGCAGCCGGTGACCGCCCTGCAGAACGAGTACTCGCTGTGGTGGCGCCGGCCGGAGGCCGAGATCATCCCGATGTGCGAGGAGCTCGGCATCGGGCTGGTGCCGTACAGCCCGCTCGGCAAGGGCTTCCTCACCGGGAAGATCGACCAGAACACGGCGTTCGCGGAGGGCGACATCCGTACGCTCATCCCCCGCTTCGACGCCGAGGCGCGGCGCGCCAACCAGGCCCTGGTGGACCTGCTGGCGGTAATCGCCGCGCGCAACAACGCCACCGTCGCCCAGATCGCGCTGGCCTGGCTGCTCGCCCAGAAGCCGTGGATCGTCCCGATTCCCGGCACCCGCCGCCTGGAGCGCCTCGAGGAGAACCTCGGCGCGGCCGGCGTCGACCTGACGGCCGGCGACCTGCGGGAGATCGAGGCCGCCGCCGCCAGCATCGAGGTGCGGGGCGAGCGCTACCCCGACCACATGGAACGCCTGACCAACCGGTAGCTCACCGCGGCACGTCGAAGCCGGTCTCGTTGACCCGGCGGAACCGGCCGTCCTCGGCATACTCGCCGAACACGTAGATCTCCCGGTGCAGCGTCGTGCCGTCGGTCAGCGTGGCCTCGTAGAGGTGCCGCTCCGCATACCGGTTGCCGTCGATGTGCTCGTCGAGCACGGTCACGCCGCCGCTGACGATCTGTGACTGGAGACCGGCGACCATCGCGCCGAAGGCCGCCCGGTCCTTCACCACACCGTCCGAACGCCACTCCAGGTCCGGCGCGTAATACCGGTCGAGGGCCACCTCCACCGGCTCCCGCGGCGCGAACGCCAGATCGTTGACGGCGTCCCTGATGTGCACCACCATCGTCTGTCCCCTTCCCGATGTTGCGATCAATCAGTTCGACGCCTGCGGCCGGCGATAGTTCAGCGACCCCGGCCGCAAGGGGTTGCGGCCGGGGTCGTGGTGGGGAACGGAATCAGGCTGGGAGGGTCCATTTCTGGTTGGCGCCGGTGTGGCAGTCCCAGATGTGGATCTGCTGGCCGTCGGCGGAGCTGTTCTGGCTGACGTCCAGGCAGCGGCCCGACTGCGGGTTGCGGATCGTGCCGTCGGCCTGCGGCGCCCAGTTCTGCGCGCCGGTACCGTTGCAGGTCCAGAGCTGGACCTTCGTGCCGTTGGCGGTCGCGCCACCGGCGACGTCGAGGCACTTGCCGAGGGCGCGGAACGTGCTGCCCTGCCGGGTCCAGTTCTGGGCGCCGCTGCCGTTGCAGGTCCACAGCTGGATCTTCGTGCCGTCGGCGGTGGCCGCGCCGGAGACGTCCAGGCACTTGCCGGCCAGGCCCTTGATCGGGCCGGACGCGGCCGGGCCGCCGAGCTCCTTGATCCGGATGTTGCGGAAGGACGCCTCGTCGCCGTCGCCGTGGTTCTGGATGCCGATGTGACCGGCCAGTGAGCGCGCCGGGTCGGTGTTGGTGAAGTCGTTGATCTGCACGCCGTTGAGGTAGACCCGCAGCCGCTCCCCCTCGACCAGCAGCTCGTAGGTGTTCCACGCGCCCGGCGGGTTCAGCGCGGCGTCGCGCGCCGCCAGGTCCGCGGACTTGAACCCGTAGACCGCGCCGGTGGTGCGATCGGCGGCGTCGGTGGCGTCGATCTGCACCTCGTAACCGTTGTTCACCGCCGACCACGGGTCGCTCGACGGCGGGAAGCCGAGGAACACCCCGGTGTTGTCGTCGCCGGCGAGCCGCCAGTCCAGCTTCAGCGAGTAGCTGGTGAACTGCTTCGCGCTGTACCAGAACAGGCCCATCCCGCCGGTCGAGGTGAGCGTGGCGTCAGCGTTGGTGAACCCGCCCGGACCGGCCTGCGACCAGCCGGCGGTCGAGCCGCTGTAGAGCGGGGTGTAGCCGGCCTCCGGCCGGCAGTCGGCCTTGGCCTGGCCGGCCGCGTACCGGATGCCGCCGAGCAGGTGGGCGCGGAAGGCGGCTTCGGCGTACGACGCCACGGTGTGCCCGCCCCCGGTGTAGAAGGAGCGGCCGCCCTGGTACGTCTTGCACCACGCGTGCGGGTGGTCGGCGCCCATCGTGCCGCCGGAGTAGGACGACTCGTCCAGGGTGGCCAGCACGTGCGCGGTGGAGCGGGCGTTGGTGCGGTAGTCGTACCACTCGTCGGTGCGGTTCCAGACCTGCGGCAGGTGCGCGGTGGCCGGGTGCGCCCGGTCCTCGACCTTGACGTTCGCGGGCTGGATCGCCGGGTGCGAGGCGAACCAGGCGCCGACCAGTTCGCCGTAGAACGGCCAGTCGTACTCGGTGTCGGCGGCGGCGTGCACCCCGACGAAACCGCGCCCGGAGCGGATCCAGCCCTCGAAGGCGGTCTGTTGGGCCGCGTTCAGCACGTCACCGGTCGTGTTCAGGAAGATCACTGTTTCGTACGGGGAAAGCCCGGCCGCCGTGAACACGGCCGGGTCCTCGGTGGCCGTGACCGTGAACCCGTTGGCCGCGCCCAGCTCGCGCACCGCCTGGGTGCCGGCCGCGATGGAGTCGTGCCGGAACCCGGCCGTGCGGGAGAAGACCAGCACGTCATAGGGGGTGTCGGCCTGCGCCACCGTGGGCGTGCCCAGCGTCGCCGCGATCATGGCGAGGATCAGGAGGGTCCTTCTCATGAGAGCACCCACTTCTGGTTGGCTCCGGTGTGACAGTCCCAGATGTGGATCTGCTGGCCGTCCACGGAGCTGTTCTGGCTGACGTCGAGGCAGCGGCCCGACTGCGGGTTGCGGATCGTGCCGTCGGCCTGCGGCGCCCAGTTCTGTGCGGCGGTGCCGTTGCAGGTGTAGAGCTGCACCTTCGTGCCGTTGGCGGTGCCGCCTCCGGCGATGTCGAGACACTTACCCAGCGCGCGGAACGTCTGACCCTGCCGGGCCCAGAACTGGGCTGCCGTGTTGTTGCAGGTCCACAGCTGCACCTTCGTACCGTCGGCGCCGGCGCCTCCGGAGATGTCGAGGCACTTGCCGGCCAGGCCGGTGATCGGGCCGGCGGTCTGGGTGTTGAGGGTGAAGGCGTCCACGTCGAAGAGGGCGCCGGTGCCGCCGGCGAAGGTGAGGTACAGCGTGGTGGTTCCGGCCGGCGCGCCGCTCACCGTGCCGCTGACGTTGGTGAAGGTCTCCCAGCCACCGGTCACCGGTACGGTGGCCGACCCGAGAACCGTCCCGGTCGCCGAGCCGGCCCGGATCTGCAGCGTCCCGCCGACTCCCGCCGAGGAGACCCGGGCGGTGAAGGACGTGACGTTGCCCAGCTGGTAGGGGTTGAAGGCGATCCAGTCGCCGTTGTGGATGTCGCCGACCGTCTTGCCACCCTCGGCCGGCGTCTTGGTGAACGTGTTGATCCCGGACGAGGTCGCGAAGTGCTCGGCCTGCCGGTGCTTCGGCTGCAGGATGTGCTGCTTGTGGGTGGTGAGCCCGGCCGCGTCGGTGTACTCGGCGTCGAAGACCGCGAAGATGTTCGCCGCCTCGTCGTGTTCGCCGTCGACCGGGATGGTGATGACACCGGTGCAGCCGTTCACCGAGGTGATCTGGTGGCCGTGGCTGTCGTGGCCCAGCACGTAGGTCATCTTGGCGCGGGCACAGTTGACCGTGCCGTCCTCCGGGTCGCTCGGGGTGAACGTGAACGGCACGCTGTCCCCGTACGAGAAGAGCTGTCCGTTGCCGGGCGTGCCGATGCTGATGGCCGGCGCGGTGTTGCCGACGCCGATGGGCACGCTCGCCGTGCCGGACGCGCCCTGCGGGTCGGTGACCGTGAGGGTCGCGGTGTACGTGCCGTTCGCGGTGTAGGTCTTGGTCGGGTTGGCCGCGGTCGAGGTGGTGCCGTCGCCGAAGTTCCACGAGTAGGTCAGCGCCCCACCTTCCGGATCCGAGGATCCGGCGGAGGAGAACGTGACGGTCAGCGGCGCCTGCCCGGTCGTCGGGGTGGCCGCGGCGACCGCGGTCGGCGCCCGGTTGCCGCCGCCGACGTAGTCGTAGCGGTAGAGCGCCGAGTTGGCGTCGCCGTTGAAGTAGCCGGTGCCGTAGTCCAGCACGTAGAGCGAGCCGTCCGGCCCGAACGCCATGTCCATCACCTGTTTGCCGTTCCAGGTGAAGTCGGAGATCGCGCCGACCGAGCCGTCGGTGCCGACGTGGATCGGCTTGATCCAGCCCCGGCCGAGCTCACCGGCGAAGAAGTGCCCGTCGAGCGACTGCGGGAACTTGGTGGCCGACGGGTTGGCGGCGTTGTAGCGGTAGACCGGTCCGGCCATCGGCGATTCGGAGCCGCCGCCGAACTCGGGTGGGCTGCCGGCGTCCCCGGCGTAGCGGATCCAGGCCGGCCGGGCCGGCGGCAGGGTGGCCTGCCCGGTGTTGCGGAACGAGTTGTTGGTCGCCCCGCCGGTGCAGTTGTACTTGGCGCCGGTGGTGCCGGTGGCGAAGTTCCACTCGTTGTAGGTCTCGGTGGTGGTGTTCGTCCCGGTGCAGTACGGCCAGCCGTAGTTGCCCGGGCTGGTGATCCGGTTGAACTCGACCTGCCCGCTGGGCCCGCGGTTCGGGTCGGTGGAGCCCGCGTCCGGGCCGTAGTCGCCGAGGTAGACCACGCCGGTGGCCTTGTCGACGCTCATCCGGAACGGGTTGCGGAAGCCCATCGCGTAGATCTCCGGGCGGGTGTTCGCGGTCCCCGCCGGGAACAGGTTGCCGCTCGGGATCGAGTACGACCCGTTCGCGTTCACCTTGATCCGCAGCAGCTTGCCGCGCAGGTCGTTGGTGTTCGCCGAGGTGCGCTGCGCGTCGTAGGCGGGGTTGCGGTTGGTGCGCTCGTCCAGCGGCGAGTAGCCGGCCGAGTCGAACGGGTTGCTGTCGTCTCCGGTGGAGAGGTAGAGGTTGCCGGCCGCGTCGAAGTCGATGTCGCCGCCGACGTGGCAGCAGATCCCCCGGGTGGCCGGGACGTCCAGCACGGTGACCGCGCTCGCGGTGTTCAGCGTGAAGTCGGCGTTGAGGGTGAACCGGGACAGCCGGTTGACGCCGTTCCACGCGGAGAAGTCGGTGCCGGTGGTGGGCGCGTCGCCGGCCGGGGTGGACAGCGGCGGCGCGTAGTAGAGGTAGATCTGCCGGTTGGTGGCGAAGCCGGGGTCGACGCCGACGCCCTGCAGGCCCTCTTCGTCGTGGGTGTAGACCGGCAGCGTGCCGATCACGGTGGTGTTGCCGGCGGCGTCGGTGCGCCGCAGCGTGCCGTTGCGGGCGGTGTGCAGCACGGACCGGTCCGGCAGCACCGCGATGGCCATCGGCTCGCCGACCTCGGCCACGCCCTTGGCGAGGGTGACCTGCTGGAAGTCGGTGGGATCGACGGGATGGGCGAGGGCCGGCCGGGGCACGGCCAGGATCAGTGAAGCGGCGAGGAGCAGCGACCCGAGGACGGGTTTCAGGGGCATGGCAGGTCCACTTTTCGTGACGGTTGCCAGGTGCGGGGACCTGCGCCGACTCACCGGCCTGGCGGGGGAAGCGGGACCGAGGGAGGGTCTCGCGGTAGCCCAGACGTTAATGACTTTCGATGAACGTGTCCATAGTTCCATCGACATCGACGAAAGTTCCGGAACCTGGCTGAAATGAGGATTCCTCGCGTCTGTGACGTGGGGCACAATCCTGCGCCATGGACTCGCCAATGACGGCTGTCGGGCTGCCTGTCGCGCTCGGCATCATCATGCTCGGCCTCGGTCTCGGACTGACCGTCGCCGACTTCCGCCGCGTCGTGAGCTACCCGCGACCGGCTCTGATCGCGCTCGCCTGCCAGGCGCTGCTGCTTCCCGCGCTCTGCTTCGGGCTCGTCGTCGCCCTGGACCTGCGACCCGAACTGGCGGTCGGCATGATGCTGCTCGCCGCCTCACCCGGCGGCACCACCGCCAACCTGTACAGCCATCTGTTCGGCGGGCACGTGGCGCTCAACGTCACCCTCACCGCGGTCAACTCGGTGCTCGCGGTCGTCACCCTGCCGGTGATCGTGAACCTCTCGGCCGCGCACTTCCTGCCCGGCGCCGGATCCCTCGGCCTGCAGTTCGACAAGGTGCTGCAGGTCTTCGCCATCGTGCTGGTGCCGGTCGCCATCGGCATGGCGCTGCGCGCCCGTTTCCCCGAGCTCGCCGGGCGCCTGGCCCGGCCGGTCAAGATCCTGTCGGTCGTCGTGCTGGTCGCGGTCATCGCCGGCACGATCATCAAGGAACGTGACAACGTCGCCGACTACGTCGTCGCCATCGGCGTCGCCGTCCTCATCTTCAACATCATCAGCCTCGCCATCGGGTACGGCGCGCCGCGCCTGGCCGGGGTCGGCCGGCGCGAGTCCATCGCCGCCGGCATGGAGATCGGCATCCACAACAGCACCCTGGCGATCACCATCGCCGTCAGCCCCACTCTGCTGAACAGCACCGAGATGGCCATCCCGGCCGCCGTCTACGGCATCGTCATGTTCTTCACCGCCGCGGCCTTCGGCTTCCTGGTCACCCGGCGGGCGCCGGTCAGCGCGGAGTCAGTTCCGTGAGCCTCGACATGAGCTGCCGCAACTCCTCCCGGAAGTTCTTGCGGCACTCCTCGACGATGGCGACCTGAATACCGGCGGGCAGGTCGGCCCGGTGCTCCTGGGTGAGCCGGCACGAGCCGGGCCCGAGCGGCTCGATGGTGAGCACGCTGAGGTTGGGCACGGCGGACACCAGGCTGCGCGTCACGGCGCGCCGCCCGGGCTCGAACTCGACCACCTCGATGAGGCTGGCCTGCCGCCGGCCGTCCGGCAGCCGATGGAGGAACACCTGGATCTCCCCGAGACCGTAACTGGTGCCCGGCAGCGTGAGGCCGACCTCGGTGTGCTCGCCGAGCTCCACGCTGGAGGCCGGGTTCCACATGTAGGACCACATCGCCGCGGCGTCCCACCGGAGCTCCACGGTCGCCGACTCGCTGACCTGGATGGGTTTGGCCGTCGTCCGCACGAGTTTCACAGGCATCCGCGCATGATCTCAAACACGTCGATGTCCCGTCCGGCCGCCCGGCGTGGTGGGATGCGAGGGACAGTGGCCTTTGTCGCGTAACGGGGGTAACGACCAGTGGCAGATCCGACCGACCAGCGCACGGAGATTCGCATCGACCGGGGCGGCCTCGCCGACCTCGATGCCATCACCGCGCTCTTCCAGGGCTACCTCGCCTTCTACGAGGCGCCCGGGGACCACTCCGACGCGCGCGCGTTCCTGAGCGAGCGGCTCACCCGCGGGGAGTCGATCGTCTTCCTGGCACGTGTCGACGGCGCCGCGGCCGGCCTCGCCCAGATCTACCCCACCTTCAGCTCGGTCAGCCGCGCCCCGGTGTGGACGCTCAACGACCTCTACGTGGACGCGGAGTTCCGCCGCTTCGGGATCGGCCGCGCCCTCATCCGGGCGGTCGCCGAACAGGCGCGCAAGGCCGGGGCGATCCGGGTCGAGCTGTCCACCGACGAGACCAACAGGTCGGCGCAGGCGCTGTACGAGGACGAGGGTTTCGTGACCGGCCAGCCGGTTCGCCACTACACCAAAGACCTGGGCTGAGCCGGGCTCACAACCCGGCCGCGTCGTCGTACCGGCTGCGCAGATCAGCCATCTCGGCGTCGGACAGCGCCTCCTTCTGGGCCAGCTCCGCGTACTTCTCCGGGAACATCTGCCGCAGCCGGTCGATGTACTTGACCTCGGCGGTCGCCTCCACCACCTGGATGCCCACGGGCTCGGTGGTCAGGTCCAGGATCACCGGGCCGGCCAGCTTGACCGCCACGTCCCACGGGCGTTTCTGCTCGGCGACGCCGCACAGGTGGAAGCCGTAGACCGTGCGTACCCCGGCGAGCGTGGTCGCCTCGGCGGGCTCGTGGCCGTAGACGTAGACCCCGCAGATCACCGGGGGCTTCGCCTGCTCACCGCCGGCCGCCGCCTGGGCCTGATGCCCGGCGTGGTGGTGCTGTCCCGGGTCCGCCTGCTCCAGCGTGGTCCGCATGCGGGCCATGATCGACCCCCGCAGATCCGCCGGCTTGGCTTCCGGCCCGTCCGGCTTGTCCAGGACGACGACCGCGGCCGTCACCGCGAGCAGGACCGCTGCCACCCCGGCGTAACGGTATCGGTTGTTCATGATCGCTGCCTCACCTCGTTGCCGTTCCGGGTCGCACCGCCCCGGCCCAGGACGCCGGCTGACGTCCTGGGCCGAAGCCGTGCCGATCAGGCGAAGGTCACGTCGCTGCACCACATGTAGGCCTGGTCCAGGTGCGAGGCCTGCCAGATGACGAACACGATGTGGTGCCCGGTGTAACCCGAGGTGTTGACGTTGAACGAGATGTTCTGCGCCGGCGCGTACCGGCCGGTCTGCGTGATGAAGTCGAGGTTGCCCCAGCCGAGTTTCTGCGTGGCCGGGTTGAACCCCTGCTTGCTGACGTAGACGCGGAAGTAGTCCGCGCCGTGACTGGCCTGGTCGTACAGCCGCACGGTGAAGTTACGGCTGATCGTGGTGGTCTTCCAGGCGCCGGGCTGGTTGAGGCTGTCGTTGCGGGTGAGCCCGTTGCTGCACAGCTGCCCGTCCGGGGTCCGGGCCTGGAACTGACCACCGAGGCCGTCCCGCAGCGCGCTCATCCAGTTCCACATGGTGTCCGGGTTGGCCTGGAAGGCCCGGTAGCACATCGGATCCTGCGTCTGCATGGCCGGATTCATGTGCTGGCTGCCCCAGGTCTGCCAGCACTGATAAGCGCGGGTAGCCGGGCTGACGATGGTGCCGTGCGCCTGGGCGGCGCCGGACCACGGCAGCAAGCTGACCATCGTGGCGAGCACCACGATCAGGATCTGGACAGGCTTGCGGCCGGATCGCTGGGACTCGTGTGGGGGCACGGTTCGTCCTCCGTTCTTCGGCGTTCGGGGTATGGGAGCGCTCCCGGGGTTAGCATCACACCAATGCGTCCAGATATCAACCGATGTCTATCGAGGCCGGTGGTTGTGGCCGGAGCCGGGATCGTCGGCGCCTGCGTCGCCTACGAGTCCGCCCGCGCCGGTCTGCCGGTCGTTCTCCTCGACCGCGGCGACCGCGTCCCACCGGCGACATCCCGCTCGTTCGGCTGGCTCGGCGGCACCAGCGGCGGCGACTGGCCCGGCGCCTCCGAGGACCTGCGCCCTTTCGTGCTCGCCGACCACCACCGGCTCGCCGCCGAGGTGCCGGGGATCGCACACCGCTGGACCGGGTCCCTCTCCTGGCCGTCGCCGGCCACCGCCGCGCCCGGCCAGCACCTGATCGACCGGGCGGCGGTGGCCTCGATGGAACCGCACCTGCGCGACGTACCGGACTCGGCCCTGCACATCCCCACCGACGGCGGCCTCGACCCGCTGACCGCCGTCCCCGCGCTCATCCGGGCTGCTCAGGCGCTGGGCGGTTCAGGACCTTGGCGATCTTCGTCGTGATCGCGGTCGTCCTGCTGTTCCTGTTGCCGGTGCACGAGACCGATAACGAGACCTGGGTGAA